>SKIF01000031.1 GCA_007116575.1 Paracoccaceae bacterium | reverse complement strand
TGCGCGTCCGGCCCCCCTGTCAATGCGGGTACCAATATGCCTCGACGGGTTCAGCGATCAGAGGGGTTGAGCCCCTCGCCATGCCCGCTCATGCCGCCTGCCACTTCCTCGGTCGCCTCTCCGGCCAGCTCCTTCGGCAGGATCAGGTTCAGCACGATGGCGATGGCGGCCGCGGGCAGAATCCCCGAGGTCAGCAGCACGCGCGGGGTGTCGGGCAGGTGCTGCAGTGCCGAGGGTTCCAGTTGCAGCCCGAGGCCCAGCGACAAGGCAATCGCGAAGATCACCATGTTGCGCCGGTTCCAGTGCACATCCGAGAGCATCGAGATCCCTGCCGCAACGACCATGCCGAACATGACGATCACGCCGCCGCCCAGCACCTCGATGGGCACGGTCGAGATGACCGCGCCGACCTTGGGGAAGAGCCCGGCGAAGATCAGGAACACCGCGCCGATGGTCACGACATGGCGGCTCATCACCCCGGTCATGGCGATCAGGCCCACATTCTGGCTGAAGCTGGTATTGGGCAGCGCACCGAACAGCCCCGAGACAGCCGTGCCCAGACCATCGGCATAGGTCGCGCCCTGGATCTCGCGTTCGGTCGCCTCGCGCCCGGCGCCGCCCTTGGTGATACCCGAGACATCGCCCACAGTCTCGACTGCCGAGACGAAGGTCATGGCACAGAAGGCGATGATGGCGGCGGCGGTGAACTCGATGCCGAAATGAAGCGGGTTAGGCAGCGCGAAGGACGCGGCGGTACCGACAGCCCCGAGACTGACCATGCCCAGCGCAAAGGCCACCACATAGCCCACGATCAGCCCGATCAGCACGGCCGAGACCGAAAGCATCCCGCGCGCAAAGAACTTGAGCCCCAGTGTGACAAGGATCACCACCAGCGCCACCGACCAGCTTTGTAGATTGCCGAACCGTTCGGTGCCCATCGCGGGCACGCCGCCTGCGGCATATTGCACGCCCACCCGCACCAGCGCGAGGCCGATCATCAGCACCACAAGACCTGTCACCAGCGGCGGCAGGGCAAAGCGGATGCGCCCGATCACAGTGCCGAGCGCGGCATGGAACAGCCCGCCCACAAGGATCCCGCCCATCACAGCGGCCATGGCATCGACGCCCTTGCCTGCCACCAGCGGGATCATGATCGGGATGAAGGCAAAGGACGTGCCCTGCACGATGGGCAGCCTTGCGCCGACTGGGCCGAAAGTGATGGTCTGCAGCAGCGTGGCGACACCGGCAAAGAACATCGACATCTGCAGCATGTAGATGAGGTTCGGGAAATCAGGTGAACCCGAGCCAAAGCCGAAGCCTGCAGCTCCGGCGACGATAATCGCGGGTGTCACATTCGAGACGAACATCGCCAGTACATGTTGCACCCCTAGTGGAATCGCTTTGTAAAGCGGCGGGGTATAGTCGGGATCGCGTAATTGCGCCGGGGTTCCGAGCGTTGCATCGGCCATGAGTTGTGTCTCCTCCAAGGCCGGACCCCTGTGGGGTCCGGCAGTTATGGCGCGGGCAGACCCTCCTCCGGCCTTAGCGCCCGCGCACCTCCCAGGGTGTTGCGAACCAGAATTCCTCGAGGTTCGGCGTGGCCCCGATCCGGTCGATCACAGCGAAACGGCCGGGGTTGGCCAGCGGGGTCAGTACCCCGTGCCAGATATTGCGGTTGAAATTGACGCCCTGCGCGCCACTGGTGAGAAAGGCGCGCGGAGTACCGGGGCCTTGTGCCGTGTCAGGGGCGACGATGACGAGAAATGGGTGCTCATGCATCGGGATAAAGGCCTGCGATCCCTCGGGATGACGCTCGACCATCTCGAGCCGGTAGGGCAGGGCGCGCGGTTCAGCATCGAAGATCGAGATGCCCGCGCGACCGCCTTCGCCGAAATCGAGCCTTGCCCGGTCATGAAACCGCCCGCAAAGGCCCTGATTGATCAGCTTGTCAGGGGTGCCTGTGGCGTCCAGAACATCGCCAAACGGGGCGAAAGCAGCAGGAGTGAGCGGGGTTGTAACGATGTGCATCATGGCTGGCGCGGCGCTGTGGCGCAGCGTTGCTTTGAGTATTTGTGGCAAGAAAATGGGGTCATGGCAGCATCTCCCTCAGCCGCAATTCGGCAATGCGCTCGACCTGCGCGCAGGCGGTGGCGAATTCGGTCGCGCTGTCATTGTCGAGGCGCGTCTCGAAAGCGGCCATGATGCTGGCCTTGGTATTGTCGCGCACCGCGATGATGAAGGGGAAGCCGTGTTTTGCGACATAGGCGGTGTTGAGTTGCTCGAAGCGCGCGCGTTCGGCATCGGTCAGCGCATCAAGCCCGGCGCTGGCCTGTTCCTGCGTCGATTCGGGTGTGAGGCGCTTGGCGGCAGCGAGTTTGCCGGCAAGGTCGGGGTGGGCGCGCAGCACTTGTAGGCGGACCTCGGGGGTGGCGGCGCGGAAGGCGCGCGCCATGGCATTGGCGAGGCCCAGAGCGCTGTCATGGGCGGGGCCAAGCTCCAGCGCATGGGCGTTTTCCGCGACCCATGGTGAATGCTCATAAACACTGCCGAAGCGCGCGACAAAGGTGGCGCGGTCCATTGCACTTGGGTGCTCGCGACGCTGGTGCGGGTGGGTTTCGGCCCAGTGGCGGGCAATGTCGATGCGGCGGGCGAACCAGACGCCCTCATGCGCCTGCGCGTGATCCAGAAAGCGCATGAGACCCGCAAGCTTGCCGGGCCGCCCGATCAGGCGGCAATGCAGCCCGATCGAGAGCATTTTCGGTGCACCTGCCTGCCCCTCGGCATAGAGCAGGTCGAAGGCGTCCTTCAGGTAGCTCTCGAAATCGCCGCCCGAGACCCAGCCCGGGGCTGTGGCGAAGCGCATGTCATTGGCCTCGAGTGTGT
>SKIF01000080.1 GCA_007116575.1 Paracoccaceae bacterium | reverse complement strand
TGTTATCATCCCACGCCCGAGCCAGCGCGCGCCGGATCGCCTCGGCCATACCGTTTACATCTCTGATCTCGGACAATAGCCCTGCATCGCTGCCCTCTAGTATCTCGACCGCGCCGGGGGTGTTGGTGGCAACGACCGGTGTGCCCTGGGCCAGCGCCTCGATCACAACATTCGGAAACCCCTCCCAACGCGAGGGCAGCACGCAGAGCGCAGCGCTGGCGTAAAGAGGACCGGTCTGATCGACATGGCCCAGGAACTCAACCGCCGCGTCAATCTTCAGAAGCTGCGCCTGCGCCCGGAGTTCCGCCTCCAGCCGACCGGTTCCCGCGATGGACAATCGGCAATCGATATCCTGCCGTACCAAGGCAAAGGCGCGTAGCAGCGTGGCGATGTCTTTCTGCTCTTCCAGCCGCGCAACGCAGACGATCCGGTCTTCCTGACGCGGGACACCGGTCATCGGCATCACTTCGACCCCGTTCGGAATGCGCGTCACCCGGTCGCGCGGAACACGCCAGAAGTCCAGCAACTCGCGCTCCATCTCCTGCGTGAGCGCGATCACGGAATCGCAATGGCGATAACCAATCCGGTGGATCAGCGCCTTGACCCGTCGCATGACCGGGTCGCGCATTTGCATGCGCTGCTTGGTCGACAAAGCCTCGCGCAGAACCAGCAGCGGGCGCACCTTGCAGGCCGGCAGCGCCAGCAGCATAGCCAACAGATTCGAGGCATCCACGACGAGGCACAGCGCTGGGTTGTACTGCGCGAGCACCCGGCGCAGATGCGGGACGGCCGAGAGATTCTTGCGCGTCCCGAAAATCAGCAATTCGACACCCGCATCGGGCCGGAATTGCGCCAGCGATGGGGCCTGCCCGCATGCCAGCGTTACGGCATAACCGTGGCGCGACAGGATATTGGCGTATTTGACGGCATTCTTGCCCGCCCCGCCGGAAATAGCGCGGACATAAATCACGATCCGGACAGCCGCTTTATCCGCCATCGGTCACGGCCCCTTGGTCGGTAAAAGGTCGGGATGAGCCCGCTGGCGGGTGCGAATGTCTTCCCGTCGCCAGTGGCAGAAAATCGGTCCTCAGTGGCGCACGGAGCTTTCCCTCGCTACGGTTCCCTTGCAAGGGGACAGTCTTCCTCGCTGCGGGATCAACCAAGATCTGGCGCAAGGAGGCTCCCGTCATTACTGCTTTCGGCGCCGTCAGCCAGCACCACGACAATCGCATCTTGTGAAACAGAAGCCGTGCAACCGAAACCGTCATTCGAGAGCCCCATCCCCGGTCAAGTCGCGCTGGCAGCGCTGCCGACGCCCCCTGATAAAACGCTTCACGTGGCGCGACAAGCACGCGGTCGGTATGGCTGGGCTTCGTGAAAGTTGCCGGTCGACATGCCTTTGAAATAAATCAAGGTACGGAACACGCGACAAGTCTTGCGATCGCGAGACCTGTCGCGAATGACGGGATGTCGTCCCGCCTCGAGGACAACGTCAGTGACCTGCTACAGCAGCGCCGACACAGGACGCTTTCGGCAGAGCCAAGGTCAGTCATCAAAAGCCGTACTGTCAGAACATGCGTGACAGGTCGCTGAATAGCATGTGCTCCGACCAGGGTATGAGGATGATTTGCTCGCGCGTTTTGTCAGATACTGTCCGTTATATCTGCAATCTCTTCGCTGACGATTTCGGCGGTCGCCAAAAGTGCCGCTTTCGCGATGTTCAGCAGATGCGGATCGATGTCCTCACGCCAGACAACCCAGACAGGATAGGTGAAATGTGGAGCGTCGGCGACCAGATTCAGGCGCCCCTCTTTGATATAGCGCGCCGCGAAACGGCCCGGCAGATACCCGGCAAGCCCACGCCGGATCAGATAGCCCGAAACCAGAACCCCGATCGCGAAGGTCATGCCATTGCTGACGACATGACCCATTTCGTCCTGATGGAACCGCATGAAGCATTCGCCCCAGTCCACATAGGCATAGCGGCCATCAAGGCTGTCCATGGTCGGGAAGTCCCACGGCGCGACCAGAACCAGTTCGTCCTCTAGTAACGGCTCCATGACAAAACCCGGGCGCATCGTGGGTTCGTAGGTCAGAATCGCCTGCAGCAAGCCGTCATTTAGCGCGCGCATCAGCCGGTCAGGCATACCCAGTTCCGCGCGCAGGCTCAATTCCGGCATCTTGGCGCGCAATGCGTCAAGCCAGCGATAGCCCAGCCGCGGCCAGAGTGACGCCTGCGCGCCAATGGCGAAGCTGTCGGTAAAGCCTTCGGGGATGGCGACTTGCTGGCGCGCATCGTTCCATGTGCGCATGATGCTCAATGCATAGGGTTCGAACTGTGCTCCGGCCGGTGTCAGCGTCGCGCCTGCCTTTGACCGCTCGAAAAGTTGCTTGCCGATCTGCTGTTCAAGGCGCTGCACACGCAGGCTGACAGCGGATTGAGTAACAAACAACCGGTCTGCCGCAGCCAGAAAGGATCCGGTCTGTGCGACTTCCATGAACGTGCGTATAAGGGTCAGGTCCACGATGAACGCCTGTTCTTAGAGGGAGAGAATGAAACCTCAGCTTGAGCGGATCGAGACACTGTCCTGCACGTGCAGACGCAAGGGCATGACGCCGCGTCCGGGAATCATGCCAAGTTCGGTGGCCTTGCGGAGGATCTCTCTCATGGTTTGCTGTATGGCACGCGGGTCCACCCCATCCAACTCGCTTGCTGACAGATAGAGCGTTTCATCCACCGGCCCGATCTGATTGCGCAACCAGTCATCCTGCTCTGCATCCATCCCGATTGCACCGATATTCACAATGGCAAGCCGCCCGCGAATACCCCCTAGCCTTGAGACCTGTCTGAAAGCATCCGCGATTTCCGACGCTTGCCCTCTCGGCATTGGGACCAGCAAGGTCGGTCCGGTATGTGCGCCGTCGATCAAGTAACCCAGTTTTGTATGAGAACCGGCGCCATCGGGGCGCAAGAGCGGACGTAGGGCTTTCTGCATCGAGACTCTCCTTACTGGAGTGTGCATCCTAGCCGTTCCGCTGAATTGACAAAAACAAATAATAATTGTTATTCAGCTAACATTTACTTATATTAAATCGTGTCCATAGCGTGCTTCCAAAGCAATCTTCGGCACTTTCTCAGTGGCGATTGGTCAACGGCAGGCACCAGTCTTAACCTCTGCGCCACCTGCCGAAACCTGGTCGGTCGCTTTCTTCGGCGATAGCGCGGCAGGGAATTGCACAACTTGCTGTATCAGATATTCAGGTGCCGAAATTTGTCGTAGCAGGCACAGATGACCACGCCGCAAATTCTAATCTTCACCATTCTGAGCGCGACAATGGCGCTGTTCCTCTGGGGGCGCTTCCGGCATGACATTGTGGCGCTTTTAGCGCTGATGGCCTGTGTTGTGGGCGGGCTGGTGCCGGCGGCTGATGCCTTCGCAGGCTTCGGGCATCCGGCGGTGATCACTGTGGCCTGTGTTCTGGTGCTTAGCCAGGGCTTGCAAAACACCGGCGCGGTGGATTGGCTGGCGCGCGTGGCCCTGCCACGCGAGGCCGGGCGGCTGGCCAGCATGGCCGCGCTGATGGGGCTGGGGGCGCTCTTGTCGGGGTTCATGAACAATGTGGGCGCAATGGCGCTGTTGATGCCGGTCGCGGTGCAGCTTTCGGGGCGGCTGGACATGACGCCGGGGCAAGTGCTGATGCCGCTGGCCTTTGGCACCATTCTGGGGGGCATGACCACGCTGATCGGCACACCGCCGAACCTGATCGTCTCGGGCTTCCGGGCCGAGGCGGGTCTGGGTCATTTCGCGATGTTCGATTTCGCACCAGTAGGTGCGGCGGTGGCCGTGTTGGGCGTGGCCTTTGTCGCACTGATCGGTTGGCGTCTGGTACCCGCGCGCAAGGCCTCCGGGGCTGACGGATTCGAGACCGGAGCCTATATGACCGAGGTTCGCGTCCCCGGGAAAAGCAAGGCCATTGGCCTGACCCTGCGCCGCTTCGAGAACGAGATCGGGGATAGTGAAGCGCAGATCGTGGGCCTTGTGCGCAACGAGGTGCGCATGACCGCGCCACATGGCGGACGGCGCATCCGCGAGGGTGATATTCTGGTGCTGGAAGCCGATGTCGAAACACTGGCCAAGGCGCTCTCGGCTTTCGGGATCAAGCTGGAGGAACAGGAAGCGTCCTCGGAGAAGGATGAGAAGACGAAAGCGAAAGCCGCGCAGGACAAGAAGGCGGCCAAGGCAAAGGCAGAAGAAAACTCCGAGGAAGAGGACAGCAAGCACGACGAGGATATCGTGCTGCGCGAACTTGCGGTGCTACCCGGCTCCAGCCTTGTCGGACGCTCGGCCAGCGAACTGCACTTGCGCACGCGCTATGGGCTGAACCTGCTGGCGGTGTCGCGCGAGGGGCGCCCGCCCAAGGCACGACTGCGCACGCTCAGGCTGAAATCGGGCGATCTGTTGCTGATGCAGGGCCCGGTCGAGGTGATGTCAGATTTCATCAACGACACTGGCTGCGTACCGCTGGGCGAGCGCGACCTGCGTATCCCCGACAAACGCATGGCGATCATCGCAGGCGTGATCATGCTGGGGTCGGTGGGCATCGTGACGGCGGGGCTGTTGCCTGCAGCGGCGGCGTTTACGCTGGGGGTCATCGCCTCGATGCTCTTGCGCACAGTGCCACCGCGTCAGGTCTACACCGCCATCGACTGGCCTGTGATCGTGCTGCTGGCCGCCCTGATCCCGGTCGCGGGCGCAATGCAGGCCACAGGGGCGGCGGATGTGCTGGCGCGGTTTCTGGTCGGGAGTATCGCGCAGGGCAACGCGATACTGGCGTTGGCCGTGGTTCTGGTCACGACGATGTTCCTGTCGGATGTGATGAACAATGCCGCAACGGCTGCCGTGCTCTGCCCTATCGCCATCGGCATCGCGGCAGCGCTTGGCGTGAACCCCGACAGTTTCCTGATGGCCGTGGCCATCGGGGCCTCCTGCGCCTTCCTGACCCCCATCGGCCACCAGAACAACACGTTGATCCTTGGTCCCGGCGGGTTCCGCTTCGGCGATTACTGGAAACTCGGCCTGCCGCTCGAGGTGATCGTTGTCGCAGTCAGCGTTCCTCTGCTGCTGATCGTCTGGCCGCTCTGAGGGAACATCTTGCGTTGCTTGCCGGTATGGCACGGTTCTGTTAGCGCCGAAGGGCGAAGGACTGCGCAGAGCCAGCGGAGACAAGCAGCATGGCGAAATCACCTGCGGTGAAGATCACGACTTTGACGATACTGGCGATGGTGGCCTTTGCCGCGAACTCAATCCTGAACCGCCTCGCATTGGCCGAAAGCGAGGCCGATGCGCTGACCTATACCGGTGTTCGATTGGCTTCTGGCGCGGTCATGCTGATGGTGATCCTTGCATGGCGTGGCGCGATGCCAAGCTTGCGACGGATGGGCGGCAGCACTGGTGGCGCGCTAGCGCTTTTTGTATATGCCATCGGGTTTTCATTTGCCTATCTGGACCTCGCGGCCGGAACTGGGGCGCTTCTGCTGTTCGCTGCCGTGCAGTTGGGTATGTTGGGCTGGGCGATTGGACAGGGTGACAGGCCCGGTGCCCTGGAATGGGCGGGTTTTGCTGTTGCGGTGTTGTTTCTGGTCTTTCTGGTCTTGCCCGGCGTGACCGCACCAAATCCGATCGGAGCCGCGCTGATGATTCTCGCCGGGCTTGCATGGGCGACCTACACATTGATCGGGCGTGGCTCTGCCGCGCCACTGGTCGATACAGGCGGGAATTTCCTGCGCTGCCTGCCCATCGCACTCCTGCTGATCCTGCCGGGGTTACTCGCGCAGACAACCAGCCTTGCGGGCTGGCTTTATGCCATTGCCTCCGGTGCCATTGCCTCGGGGCTTGGCTATGCCGTCTGGTACAGCGTCCTGCCCTCGCTGGAACGCAGCACAGCCGCCTATGTGCAATTGAGCGTGCCGGCCATTGCTGCTGTCGGTGGTATGCTGTTTATCGCGGAACCATTGACCTTGCGCCTCATTCTTTGCTCACTCGGCATTCTCGGCGGCGTGGCGCTGGCACTCTGGGGGGCTGACAGGCGCAAGCGCGAGGCGACACTGACCACCTAACTTCCTGGCTCGACGCGTCACGCAAAACCTGTTGAGATTTCGGCGAGGCGGTCGCGTACAGCGCAGCAACGGCTTCGGAGTAGGGTGGTGGGAGCATGACTCGTGCTGTTGGTGCAGCTTAGCCGGTGTTTACCAAGTATCTAGCAGGCCGCTACCATCGCGAAGCTATTGCCGTCATCTGACGACGAAGCCGTGCGCGAAAGGGTCACGGTCATCAATGAAAATGGTGTTGATGCCGGTCATCCGCGCCCATCCTGCGATGGAAGGGATGATTGCGTCGCGGCCTCCAACGGTGGCGGCGGCCACGATCCGGCCTTTGAACAGTGACCCGATGATCGATTCATGAGCAAACTCATCGCCGATCTTGAACCTGCCTTTCGCTACAAGCTGTGCCATGCGAGCCGAAGTACCGGTTCCGCAAGGCGAACGATCAATGGCCTTGTCGCCATAGAACACGGCGTTGCGGCCATGGGCTTGCGGATGAATTGCCTTGCCCGTCCATAGAATATGGCTCAGACCATTGATCGATGGCTGCTCCGGGTGGATGAACTCATATTTCGCGTTCAGTGCTGCGCGCAGCCTGGGCGAGAAGCCGATCAGTTCTGTAGCGGTGAAATCAGCCATGTCCTGGAAGTTCTTCTGGGGCTCTACGATGGCATAAAAATTGCCGCCATATGCTACATCGACGACGATCTCGCCAAGCCCCTCGACTTCCGCTGTCATGCCTTCGGCATAGAGGAAGCTTGGCACATTGGTAAGGCGCACCTCTTCGACAAAGCGGCCTTCCTGACGATAGGCGATATCCACCTTGCCCGCCGGGGTATCGAGCGACAATTTGCCCAACTCCCTCGGGGTAATGAGACCGTTTTCGATGGCCATGGTGACAGTGCCGATTGTGCCATGGCCACACATTGGCAAGCAGCCCGAGGTCTCGATGAAGAGCACAGCTATGTCGCAATCCTGGCGGGTCGCGGGGTAAAGGATAGAGCCCGACATCATGTCATGACCGCGAGGCTCGAACATCAGCCCGGTACGTATCCAGTCAAACTCCCGCAGAAAGTGAGCGCGTCGTTCCAGCATGGTCGCGCCTTCCAGGCGCGGCCCGCCACCCGAAACCAGCCGCACCGGGTTGCCGCAAGTATGACCATCAAGGCAGGAGAATGTGTATGTCGCCATAGTCAAAACCTCCCCGGGGCGCTGCCCGGCTTCAGAAACGGTGTGGAGAGAACGGGGTCAGGTTTATCGCTGGCTTGCGACCAAGCAAAAGATCGACCACGAGGCGGGCAGTGCCCGCTGATTGGGTAAGGCCAAGATGACCATGCCCGAAAGCATAAATCACCTGGTCCGTGGCACGAGCACGACCAATCGCAGGCAGACTATCGGGAAGCGATGGGCGAAAGCCGAACCATTTCACACCATCAGCGGCTTTCAATCCCGGCAAGAAGCGCTGTGCCTTGCGCAGCATCGCGTCGGCACGCTTGTAATTAGGTGGCAGTTTCAGGCCACCCAGTTCAACAGCTCCCCCAACGCGAATGCCCGCTGATACCCGTGTGACCACAAAACCATGCCCCCCAAATGTAATTTGGGTACGCAGGTCAAAAGCGCCTTCAGGCAAAGTCGTGTTGTAGCCGCGTTCGGTTTCGAGCGGAATCCGCTCGCCTAAGGATCGGGCGATAAGATGCGAAAACGCCCCAGCGGCAACAACCACCTGATCAGCATGCCGGATTTCACCCCCGACCATCCGCACATTAACGCCCCCCGCGACGGGATCTAATGCCGCGACCTGCGCGATCTGCAAATCGCCCCCATTCTCTCTGAACCGGCGCGCCAGCGCCAACGTATAGAGTTCAGGGTCTGCGATAGAATACCAACCCGGCGTAAAGGTTCCGAAGCGGAATCTCTCTGACAGGCCGGGTTGAATCTCGGCCATCTCAGACGCATCCAGGTGTTGAAACGCGATCCCATGTGCGGCCCGCACTGCCCACCCTGGCTGAGATGCGGCGAGTTCGGCGGCGCTTTCATAGACTTGCAGATTCCCGTTCTTTTGAAGCATTCCTGACGTGCCGCTGGCGGCAAGGAACGGCTCAAGCTCGGCCTTGGACAGATCCATCAGAGCGGTTTGAGATCGGATCGCCGCATCGACAACTTGTGGCGAACAGGCTTTCCAGAAGCGATACATCCAAGGCACGATCTGCAAAGCATAGGCAGGCCGCACGGAAAGCGGGCCTAATGGGTCCAGCAGCCATTTTGGCGCTTTCTTCATGATCCCCGGCGATGCAAGCGGCAGGATGTCGGTAAATGCAAATGCCCCGGCATTGCCCGCTGAGGCGCCCGCCGCAGGCCCTTCTTTGTCGATCACGGTCACTGAGAAACCCCGCGCTTGCGCCGCAAGCGCCACCGAAAGGCCAATCACGCCCGCGCCGATTACCATGACCTTTGCAGGCATCATGAGCGCATGGCCGACAAGAATGTCTGTGGCTCACGAAGGCGCACGGCACCGGCATTCTGGCAACTCGGCCCGCTTTCGACCATCATGCCCGATGCACAGAACTTTTCTTTCATATCTATTTCCCTGACCCGGCAATACGTAATCTCTTGCCATCAGCAATACTTCACTCGTTACACTCCAAACCTCAATAAAATACAAGTAGTATGCAATAAGTACCTCCAAGCTTCGCATGGCGCACGGACCTGGGCGACCAGACCACGAACATCACTTGCGTTGACACGCGCCGGGCATTGCGGAAACAGCACGAAGAAATACGTCCATGAATGCCCACTCCAGACCTCAACCCGGCGTGCGCGCGTCGGTCCTGATAGTGACGTAATGAGAGTGCAAGCAACACCCCTTGGAACTGATGAAGCCTGCAGGCTACAGTACTCCGGTTGTCGACAGATTGGTCATGGACATATTGGAGGCTCAGGAATGGTTCAGGTTTCGCAAAAACAGGCAAAAGTGACACTCTCGGAACGCAAGCGCGGGTCAGGTGCAAAATTTGTTTACGGAACGCTGCGCGATGAAATTCTGGATCTCAGACTCAGGCCCGGCAGTCCGATTGATGAGGTGCAACTGGCCGAACGCTTTGGCATGTCGCGTACTCCGATCCGCGAGGCTCTGGTGCGTCTGGCAGGTGATGGGCTGGTGGAAACCCTGCCGAACCGCTCGACGATGGTCGCGAATATTGATGCGCTGGGTCTGCCTGCATTCTATGATGCCATTACCCTGATGTATCGGGTGACAACGCGGCTAGCAGCGCAACACCACCAGCCTGACGATCTTGAACGCATCCGGCTGCTTCAGGACGATTATGCAAACGCTGCTACCTCGCGAAAAGCACTGGACATGATTTCAGTAAATCGCGACTTCCATGCCGCGATTGCCGAGGCAGGTCGCAACCCGTATTTCACAACCTTGACCTTGCGCCTGCTGGATGAGGGGCGACGTATCCTGCGCCTGTATTACCAGTCATTCGATGACCGTCTGCCACAGGAATACATCGAAGAACACGAAGCTATCATTGCCGCCATCGCCGCCCGTGATGTCGCGCTATGCGATGATTTGGCGCGCGCGCATGCCGATCAGATCGTACATCAGATTCAACAGCTTTTCTCCCGGGATCAACGTCAGAACATCGCGCTCTGAAGCACGCAAGTTTTCTGTCGACTAAAAAAATACAATTTCTATAATGCTCCCGAGCTTCGGGCTGAGCCGGGCATGCGCCCGATGCCGAACTCTGATCATGAGGAGCACAAGAATGGACACCAAGATTTTTACCGGCGTCATACCGGCGTTGATGACACCATGCACAGCCGCGCGCGAGCCCGATTATGACGCGATGGTGCGCAAGGCGCAGGAACTTATCGCGGCGGGCATGTCTGCGGTGGTCTATTGCGGCTCGATGGGAGATTGGCCGCTGCTGTCAGATGCGCAGCGCATGGAAGGTGTCGAGCGTCTGGTCAGGGCGAATATTCCTGTCATTGTCGGCACAGGGGCGATAAATTCCTCAAGTGCTGTGGCCTTTGCGGCCCATGCACAACGCATTGGTGCCGCAGGTTTGATGGTGATCCCGCGAGTATTGTCGCGCGGTGCGTCACCAACGGCACAGCGCCACCATTTCGAGGCCATTCTCGCCGCAGCGCCGGATCTTCCGGCGGTCATCTATAACAGCCCCTATTATGGTTTTGAGACCAAGGCAGACCTGTTCTTTGCGCTGCGTGCACAACGTCCAAATCTCGTCGGTTTCAAGGAATTTGGCGGCGCACAAGCAATGACCTATGCCGCCGAGCATATCACCAGTGCCGATGACCAAGTGATACTGATGGCAGGGGTCGATACGGGTGTGTATCATGGCTACGTCAATTGCGGCGCGACGGGCACGATTACCGGTATCGGCAATGTGATCCCGAAAGAAGTCCTGCATCTTGTGGCATTGTCAAAGGCAGCGGCAGCGGGTGATATCGATGCCCGCCTGCGTGCGCGTGAATTGAGCGAGGCGCTGGACGTTCTGTCATCCTGGGATGAAGGGTGCGATCTGGTACTGTATTACAAACATCTGATGGTGTTGCAGGGGGATGATGAATATGCACTGCATTTCAACCCGACCGATCAGCTGACGCCAAGCCAACAGGCATGGGCAACGGCACAGTTCACGCAGTTTAAGACTTGGTATGCCGCATGGTCCAAACAGCCGGGTGCCGTGCAAGAATATCGCGCGTGATCCGCATTATCGCGCGGAGGCGGCTGCCACTTCCGCGCTTGTCGGCACGTCGGCC
Organism: Paracoccaceae bacterium; assembly: GCA_007116575.1. Classification (GTDB taxonomy): domain Bacteria; phylum Pseudomonadota; class Alphaproteobacteria; order Rhodobacterales; family Rhodobacteraceae; genus Roseinatronobacter. Next base: position 326 of record SKIF01000080.1, on the reverse strand, counting down.
ATGTCTGGGGCGAAACCGGCGATGCGCAGTTGCCTGACCAGAACACCGCCGAGAAAACCTTCGGGGCCGTCATGGAGCATGACAATTCCGTGGCCGGGGCCGGGGCAATGACCCGATCCATTTGGTGTGCGCCGATCTATGAAGTCGATCCGAATAGTAACGAGGTCCTCTGGGAGCCGTGGGTGGACGGTTTCACCAGCGCCATCAGGGCAATCGCGTTTGGCTCAGCTCTTTGGAGTCGGCGCTTTCAAGCCATTGAGAATGCTGCGTAAGAAATCCTCATCCCATCCTGCGCGCTTGAGCTTTATGGAGAGCGATCCCTTCGA
>SKIF01000123.1 GCA_007116575.1 Paracoccaceae bacterium | reverse complement strand
TGGGTGGGGTGCGGTCTGCTGCGCCTGTCCCTCACAGCCCGGCATCACTGCGCCCGCGCCGGTCATGGCGCAGACTGGCATAGAGCACATGATTGCGCCAGCGTCCGTTGATTTGAAGATAGCTTTGAGCGACGCCTTCATACTTGAACCCCGTCCGTTCCAGCACCGCGCGCGACGCTGAATTTTCGGGCAGGCAGGCCGCCTCGATCCGTGACAGATCCATCTCGGCAAAGGCATGACGCACCACAGCTATAATGGCCTCGCGCATGTAACCCTGCCGGATATGTGGCGCGCCCACCCAATAGCCCAATGTGCCCGCCTGCGCGGGCCCGCGGCGGATATTGTCGAGCGTGATGGCCCCGACCAGAACATCATCTGCATGGCGAAAGATAAACAACGGCACCGCCGTGTCGGATTTGTAGCAGCGCGCCGCCCAGCTCACCCGGTTGGTAAAGGCCCGGCGGGTCAGATGGTCCTGCGACCATGTCGGTTCCCACGGGGTCAGGAACCCGCTCGATGCGCGGCGCAATTCCGACCATACGCGGTAATCTGAATGTGCGGGCAGGCGCAGCAGCAGACGCTCGGTCTCGATCTGCAGCTTCGGCTTCAGCCCCAGCATCAGGCGGCCAGTCGTTCGCTCAGCGCGGAAAGATAGGGCGCGCGGTCAATCGGACCATAGAGCGCCAGCGCCATCCCGCTATGTGACAACAGGCGCTCGGCGTGGGCGCGCACGGCGGCGCCGTCCACTGCCTCAATTCGCGCAATCGCTTCGCTGATATCGGGCACGCGCCCCCAGATCGACAGCAGCTTGGCCAGCCGCTCAGCGCGTTGCGAGGGGCTCTCAAGCCCCATCAGCAGCCCCGCTTTCATCTGCGCGCGCGCCCGCGCGACCTCATCCTCGCGCATGTCCTCGGCGGCGCGTTTCAGCTCTTCGATGGTCAACACGGCCAGATCCCCGATCTCGCTCGCGCCCGTGCCGGCATAAATCGTGATCAGCCCGGTATCCGAATAGGCCCCGGATTGGGCAAACACCGTGTAGCACAGGCCGCGATCCTCGCGAAGCCGCTGAAACAGCCGCGAGGACATACCGCCCCCCAGCGCGCCCGAGAAGACCTGACTGGCGTAGAAATCCGGCGCGCGGTAATCGGGGGCCTCGAGCGCGAGGGCAAAATGCGCCTGCTCCAGCCCGCGCATCTCGCGCCGTTCGCCACTGATGAAGCGCGCGGGCTCGGGCACCAGTCGCGGGCGGGCATGCAAAGGCGCGAAGAGCGGCTCGGCCAGCCGCACCAGCGTCTCGTGATCGACGGCACCGGCAGCGGACAGGATCATCTGCCCCGGCCCGTAATGCTCGGCCACAAACCGCCGCAGATCGCCCGCGTGAAACCCCGAGACCTGCGCCGAGGGGCCAAGGATCGACCGCCCGATGGGCTGGCCGGGATAAGCGGTTTCCTGCAGCCAGTCGAAGATGATGTCATCGGGCGTATCCAGCGCCTGCCCGATCTCTTGCAAGATCACACCGCGCTCGACCTCGATCTCACGCGCGTCAAAAGCGGGGTTCAGCACGATATCGGCGAGCACATCGAGCGCGCGCGCGACATCGGCGCGTAATATACGAGCGTAGTAGGCCGTCATCTCGCGCGAGGTATAGGCGTTGATATAGCCGCCCACATCCTCGATTTCTTCGGCGATCTGCAAGGCGGAGCGCCGCGCCGTGCCCTTGAAGGCCATATGTTCGAGGAAATGCGCGACGCCATTCTGCGCCTCGATCTCATGGCGCGCGCCCGCCTCGATCCAGAGCCCGACCGTGGCCGATTCGATCCCCGGCATATGTTCGGTGACAATGCGGAAGCCATTTGCGAATGTCGTGACTTCTGCGCTCATCCGTCAATCCGGTCCCGGATAAGAGCCTGTACGGCGGCAAGCTCATCGGGCAGACGAGTGACGCGCTCGGGACGTTCGAACAGGTCTGCCATGCGCGGTGGCAGCGTCGGGCGCAGGCCCGTCGATGCCTCGACAGCGTCGGGAAATTTGGCTGGATGGGCCGTGGCCAGCGTGATCATGGGAGTGGCCGAGAGATGCGCCTCGGCGACATGCACGCCAACGGCGGAATGGGGGCAGAGGGTCTCGCCGGTCTCGCGCGCGATACGGGTGATCGTTGCGCGGGTATCCTCCTCTGAAGTGCAGCCAGAAGCAAAGGCCTCGCGCAGGAATTCAAGCGCGCCCTGGCTGATACGGAAGCCACCGCTCTCCTTCAATTCCGCCATCACGCGTGCGACGGCTTCGCCGTCACGTCCGTAAGCGTCGAACAGCGCGCGCTCGAAATTCGAACTCACCTGAATATCCATCGACGGGCTGATCGAGGGCTTGACCCCGTCAGTGACATAGCCGCCTGAGGAAAGCGCGCGGTGCAGTATGTCGTTCTGATTGGTCGCCACGACCAGTTTTTCTATGGGCAGCCCCATGGCGCGGGCGATGTAGCCAGCGAAGATATCGCCAAAATTGCCAGTGGGCACAGTGAAGCTGACCGGGCGATGCGGTGCCCCCAGCGCCACGCCCGCCGAGAAGTAATATACCACCTGCGCCAGCACCCGCGCCCAGTTGATCGAGTTCACCCCCGCGAGTTTCACCTCATCACGGAAGTCGAAATCGTTGAACATGTCCTTGACCAGCGCCTGACAGGTGTCGAAATCGCCATCAATCGCCAGCGCGTGGACATTCGCTTCGGCTGGCGTGGTCATCTGGCGTCGCTGCACCTCGGAGACGCGGCCATGCGGGTAGAGGATGAACACATCGACATTGGCCAGCCCGCGGAAAGCCTCGATTGCCGCTGAGCCTGTGTCGCCCGATGTCGCGCCAACAATGGTCACGCGCTCGCCCGAACGGCCGAGCGCCGCCTGAAAGAGTTGCCCGATGAGTTGCATCGCGAAATCCTTGAAGGCGAGCGTCGGGCCGTGGAACAGTTCTAGCAGGAAGTGGTCCTGCGCGAGTTGCTTCAGGGGCGCGCGGGCGGGATGGCCGAAACCCGCATAGGCGCGGGTGATCAGGTCGTGAAACTCTTCATCGCCAAAGGCCGCGCCGATGAAGGGGCGCATCACCGCAAAGGCCTGATCCTCATAGCTCAGCCCTGCCAGCCCCGCAATCTCGCCCGTGGTCATGGGCGGAACATGCTCGGGCAGGTAGAGACCGCCATCGCGGGCCAGCCCGGTCAGCATCGTGGCTTCGAAATCGAGCACCGGGGCCGCGCCCCGGGTAGAGATATACTGCATGACAGGCCAGTTCCTCAGTCGCGTTGTGTCCTGATACGCCACAGAAAGAAGACTGTCATCCCCGCCCATGCAAGCGCCATCAAAAACCACTGTACCGCATAGCCCATGTGATTGTCGGGCATGGCCACTTCGTTGACAGCGACCGGCGTGATCAGTGGATGCGGATCGGAGATCTCGCGCAGCACCAGAAGCACCGGTTCAGTGCCCAGTCGCGTGGCGAGTTCGGGCACCTCGCGGGCGAAATGCAGGTTGCGCGCAGCGTCGAATTCGGGCGTGAAGCGGTTGGCGTCGCGCGGCCAGTGCAGATTGCCCGCAAGTGTGAGATCTGAACCGGGCTCGAGCGCAAGCGCTGCGCGAGCGTCCTCGCGCAGATAGCCGCGCTCGACAAGGATGCGGCGCCCCTCGAGTGTTTCGAAGCCCGAGATCAGGTGAAAGCCCGGCCCCTGCTGGCGCTGCGCTGCCAGAACAAAAGTGTGTTCGGGCAGGAAACGCCCCGTGACCTCGACAGGTCGATACCGGTCCGTCTCGGGCGCGGGCCGGGCCGGCAGGGGGACAGGCGGGGCGAAAATGCGCGCTTCCATCTCGGCGATGAGCGCGGCCTTTTCATCGGCGCGGTTCAGTTGCCATAAACCCAGCGACACAAGTATCGCGCAGCCGACCACGCCGAACAGAGCAGGCACGATCATCCGGCGCAGCATTGCTGGGACTCCTCTTGTCATGCGCTGGGGCGCGAGCCTCCGGCCCGCGCCCCCTCTGCTTTCGTACGTGGCTAACTCTGGCCGCTACATGCCCCAGATATAGACCGCGAAGAAAAGGAACAACCAGACCACATCGACAAAGTGCCAGTACCAGGCCGCAGCCTCGAACCCGACATGGCGCTCGGCAGTGAAATGCCCCGCGCGCAGCCGGAACCAGCAAACCGCCAGAAAGATTGTCCCGATGATGACATGCACACCATGGAAGCCCGTCGCCATGAAGAAATTGGCGTAGAACACATCGCCAGAGAAATCATAGCCACGCTGGGTGATCAGATAGACATACTCATAGCCCTGCAGAAAGGTGAAGGCGATGCCAAGCACGATACCGATCAACAGGGTGAACTCGACGGTCTTGCGATCGCCATCATGCACAAGTTCATGGTGCGCCCACGTCACCATCGCGCCCGACAACAGCAGAACCAGAGTATTGATCAGCGGCAGATCAAAGGCGTTGACGGCATAGATCGCGGGCTCAAGATACTCGGTCCCGACATAGGTATACATCGGGTACATAGCGTGCTTGAAGAAACTCCAGAACCACGCCGCGAAGAACATCACTTCCGATAGGATGAACAGGATGAACCCGTAGCGCAACCCGAGAACGACGACGGGTGTGTGATCGCCCGAATGCGACTCGACGATGACATCTTTCCACCATTCGAACATCACATAGAGCACGCCCGCCAGTCCGGCGAGGAACAGCCACGGCCCGGAGCCCTGCATCCAGAGCACGGCTCCGAACAGCATGACAAATGCCGACACCGCCGCCACGAACGGCCAGATCGACGGGGGCAGAACGTGATAATCGTGGTTTTTTGCGTGTGCCATTGTTGTGGTCCCTCAGGTTTTTGTCTTGGCGAGTGCGCGATCAGTTGGTCACAGGGGTTTCGGGCGCGACATAATCGTCCGGAATCTCGGTCGGGTGGAAAGTGTAAGAGAGCGTGATCGTGTGAATGTCACGCGCCTCGCGGTCTTTCAGGATATCCGGATCCACGAAATACGTGACCGGCATCAACACAGTCTCGCCCGGTTGCAGTATCTGGAACTCGAAGCAGAAACAGTCGATCTTGGTGAAGTAGAGCCCGGCTTCATAGGGCGAGACATTATAGCTCGCGCTGCCTGCAATCGGCTGATCCGTGGGGTTGTGCGCCTCATAGAACGCCAACCCGACCTCGCCGATCTTGATTTCCGTCACGCGCTCGACGGGGCGGAACTCCCAGTCGAACCCTCGGACCACCGAGGCATCGAAACGCACGCGCATGGTCTGGTCAAGGACGACACCGGTGGCGGCTTCGGCAGTGTTGGTGGTGCCACCATAGCCCGTCACGCGGCAGAAAAGGTCATAAAGCGGCACGGCGGCCCAACCCATGCCGAACATGAACAGCACGACCCCAGTCGCCTGCACGGTTGTTTTCTGGATACCGGAAAGTCTTTCCCAAGCAGCGATCATCTCTGTTGAAACCTCACATTGTCTGGGTCGAGCGCAGGGCGATAGCTGTGATCATAGGCCTGAAGCGTCCCCCCGCCCTGCACTTTGGCAATGGTCAGGCCAAAGACCAGCGCAATAAAGCCCACAAGGACCACGGCCAGACCCACATTCCGACTGGAACGACGACGGTGCAGGTCATGTTCGCGCGTGATCGGCATCAGAAGAGCTCCAGCAGTGGGATATGTGCTGCGAGCATCGCGTAAGCAGGAAGATGCGCCAGCGCTGCCTCGGCCAGAATCGCTCCGAAATGCAGGAAGAGATAGGCCAGCGAGAACCGGAAAACGCGCTTCTCGACAGCATAGCTGTCAGCCTCGGCAAGCACCTCGTCGCGCCGCCATATGGCCCAGGCCCCGTGCAGGAACATCGCGTTCAGCACCAGAGCAAGCGCCAGATAGACCGGCCCACCCAGCGACGTGAACCCCGCGACCAGCGCCACAGGCACCAAAGCCAGCGTATAGACGAGCACATGCGCGCGCGTGGCGCGGCGTCCGTGGGTTACGGTCAGCATCGGCACACGGGCCTTGTGGTAGTCGGATTTCATGAACAGCGCCAAAGCCCAGAAATGCGGTGGCGTCCACATGAAGATCAGCAGGAACATCAGGCAGGCTTCAAGGCTGATGCTGCCCGTGACAGCCACCCAACCAATCATTGGAGGGAAGGCCCCGGCCGCGCCACCGATGACGATATTCTGGGGTGTCGAGCGCTTGAGCCACATCGAATAGATGACAGCATAGAAAAAGATCGTGAAAGCCAGCAACGCCCCCGCAAGCGCATTGGTCGCCAGCCACAGCATGATCACCGACAGCCCCGACAGCGCGACTCCGATACCCAGTGCCTCGCCCGGCTCCACCCTGCCTGCCGGAATCGGGCGGCGCGCGGTGCGCTGCATCACGGCGTCGATATCGGCGTCCCACCACATATTCAGCGCCCCCGAAGCCCCGGCTCCGAGCGCAATGAAGATGATCGCGGCCAGCGCCTCGACCGGGTGCAGGCTGCCCGGAGCGACCAGAAGCCCGACCAGCGCTGTGAACACGACCAGCGACATAACGCGCGGTTTGAGCAGCGCGACATAATCGCCGAAGCGTGCCTCGCCTTCGCCAGTTATGGTCATGTCGGTGCGGATGTCACTCATCGGGCAGGCCCTGTCAGGTCACGCGCGCTCAGTTCGACGCGGCAAGCTGGATGCGAGTCTCTTCCATCCAGTCAGGCAAATTGGCGAAATCAGCGCCCTGACGTTCAAGCCAGGCGATGTACTCTTCATCGCTCACGACCTTCACGGTGATCGGCATGTAAGCGTGATTGATCCCGCAGAGCTCCGAGCACTGACCAAAATAGATCCCCTCTTCCTCGGCATTGAACCAAAGCTCTGCAAGGCGCCCGGGAATGCCATCCTGCTTCACGCCGAAGGCAGGAATCGTCCAGGAATGGATCACGTCACCGGCGGTCACCTGCAAAACGATGTCCCGATTCACTGGCACCACCATCGCTGTGTCGGTCGCCAGCAGATAGAGATCATCAGAATAGCCGAAATCGGCCAGTTGATCGCGCTCAAGCATGAATTGCGAGAATTGCACGCCATGATCGACATATTCGTAATCCCAGTACCACTGCAGGCCGGTTACCTTGATGGTCACATCAGCCTCGGGCATGATCTGCTGATGGCGCAGCGCCGGGAAGGTGAAGATCGCAATGAACACAAGAATCAATGCGGGGATCACGGTCCAGGCGACTTCCAGCGGGGTGTTGTGGGTGAAGCGCGCAGGCTCGGGATTGGCGCGCCGGTTGTGGAACACGATCACCCAGATCAGAAGCGCGGTCACGAAAATCGTAATCGGAAAGATGATCCAGTTCAGCAGATTGTCGAGGAACACGACTTCATGATGGAGCGCCGTCACCGGGCGTTGCAGCGCCATGCCACCTGGCTCCGGCGCGCCAAGCACGGGCAGGTCCGGCAGGAATTCTTCCGTGGCGGCGCGTGACGCGGTCATCACGGCCAGCGCGGCTGTGACCAGTGACAGAAAGGAGTTCGACAGTCGCATGTTCCAGTTCCCGTTTATCTGCGGCCTTGTGGCTGCCCTTTGTCGCCCGACGTTTCCACATATGACGGCATACGATGGAATTCCGTTGAGCTTTGGTCCCGTAAAACCATATTAGGGATGTCAGAACAAGCAAAACTGATGCGACAGATTGCCATTTTTGATTTGGATCAATGACAATCCATGCGGCTTGCGCCGCGGCGCAGCAAATCTGGAAAGGCCCCCGCAATGAGCGAAACCGAGTTCCGCCCCTTCGAGACGAGCCTCGACGCCCAGGAGGCGCTCACCGAGCTGCGCGCTGCCACGGTCGGGGCCGACGATGGCGAGATCTTTGCAGAGCGACGCGTCTCCGAGGCGCTGCTGCTTGATGACCAGCGAATCAAATCGGCCAGTTACAACGCTTCCGAAGGCTTCGGGCTGCGGGCAGTGCGCGGCGAGGTGACGGGATACGCGCACTCCACGCATATGACAATGGACGCGCTGCGCCGAGCGGCAGCTACGGCGCGGCTGGCGGTCGCCGATGGCGGTGGGGTTCTGGCCGCCCCGCCCGCACCCACCAATCAGCGGCTCTATACCGATACCGACCCGATTTCCGGGGCGGCGTTTTCGGTAAAACTTGACCTGCTGCGCGAGATCGACGATTTCCTGCGCGCACTCGACCAGCGTGTGGTGCAGGTGTCGGTCTCGATGGCGGCGAGTCTGCAAGAGATCGAGATCCTGCGCCCCGAAGGCACCCGCCTGCGCGATACCCGGCCCATGAGCCGACTCAATCTCTCCGTGATCGTGGAAGAGAACGGCCGCCGCGAATCGGGCTCTGCCGGGGGTGGCGGGCGTGCGGGGCTCGAGGGGGTGATGGACCGCGCAGTATGGCAGGGTATGGCCCGCGAAGCGCTACGCATCGCACTGGTGAACCTGCGCGCCGAGCCTGCGCCTGCGGGTGTGTTCGATGTGGTGCTGGGGCCCGGCTGGCCCGGCATCCTGCTGCATGAGGCCGTAGGCCACGGGCTGGAGGGCGATTTCAACCGCAAGGGCTCGTCCGCCTTTGCCGGGCTGATGGGACAGCGGGTCGCCGCACCCGGTGTGACCGTGCTGGATGACGGCACCATCCCCGACCGGCGCGGCTCGATCAGCATCGACGACGAGGGCACGCCCTCGGCGCGCAATGTCCTCATCGAGGACGGGGTGCTGGTGGGCTACATGCAGGACCGCCAGAACGCGCGGCTGATGGGCGCGGCCGCCACGGGCAACGGACGGCGCGAAAGCTACGCCCACGCGCCGATGCCGCGCATGACGAACACCTATATGCTGGGCGGCGAGGCTGACCCCGCCGATCTGGTGGCCGATCTGCGCGACGGCATCCATGCCGTGGGCTTCGGTGGCGGGCAGGTGGACATCACCAACGGGAAATTCGTCTTCTCCTGCACCGAGGCGTATCGCGTGAAAGACGGTAAGGTGATTGCTCCGGTCAAGGGTGCGACACTGATCGGCGATGGAGCAACAGCGCTGACGAGAATCCGTGGTCTCGGTAATGACATGGCGCTCGACCCTGGTATGGGCACCTGCGGCAAGGCGGGCCAATGGGTACCCGTGGGCGTGGGCCAGCCTTCGCTATTGATCGGCGGGTTGACCGTCGGCGGGAGTGCGGCCTGATGGCGCTCTTCCGGTCGGCGCGCCGCGGCGACCGGTTGCTGACATGGCGCGACTGGCTGGCCGCCTACGGCGCGGTCTGGGTGTTACCGGTCCCGCTGGGGCTGGGCATGCTGATCCTGGCCGTCCTCTGGCGCTGGCCATTCGAAGCGCTGGGCTGGGCAATCCCCGCAGACGCGCCATCGGCCTATATCTTCGGGCTCGGCATCGTGGCGGTCTTCATACCCGGCTTTTCCTGGTTGGGGCTGGTGGTGTCTGTGCCGCTAGTGTGGCTGGTGCTGCGTCTGGGCCTTGGCGGCTGGTTAAGCTTCGCGCTTGGCGGGGCTGCGGTTGGGCTGCTGGCAGCGGCCATGCTCGGAGGTATGGCGGCTTTCGCGCCGGTCGGTATCGGTGTTCTCAGCGCGTTGGCCTTCCGGCAGATGCTGCGCTGGCTACGACCTGCGGTCCTGAACCCCTGCGCGACAGGCGGTCCACCAGAAAACTGAACCCCGCCAGTGTCTCCGGCCGCAAAGGCGCGCGCGCGTCGCGCCGCTGTGGCAGTCTGCCTGGCCGCTCTCCGGCGGGACAGAACAGGGTTTGCACAACTGATGCTGGGCTTATCCTCAATACGCCGTTGATCCCTGGGTGACAGTCTGTCGATGCGCCAGAGCAGACATTGCACCATGCCAGATGCCCCATGTCCTTGGCAATCGGACTGGCGGGCCGCACACCATGGCAAATGCGTGCTGAAACTCCCCCCTGAGTCGCACGAAAGCGCAGAAGCGGGCAAACGCCTGCGCACAGGAAAATTCTCACCGAGGCCGGACTTCTTTACCTCGTCTTAACTATCACCGTGCAATCTCGTGTCAGAATGAGGCGAGGCGGTTGGAATGGCGAAAGATTTGTTTTCTTCTCACCCACCCTTCACCCCACCCACGTCGGAAGAAGACAGGTTGTTCTGGCTTCGCCTCATTCGCTCACCACGCGTGGGTCCAAACACCTTTCACCGGCTGATGACCGAGTACGGCAACGCCCAAGCCGCGCTCGAAGCCTTGCCAGAGGTTGCTCGCGCCGCAGGTGTTGCCGAATACACTCCCTGCCCCCGCGAGCGAGCGGAGACCGAAATCGAGCTCGCGCGCGCCAAGGGCGCACGAATGCTGTGCTATGGCACCCCTGCCTATCCCGTAACGCTGGCCGCCATTGCCGATGCGCCACCGGTACTGTGGTGCATGGGCCAGCGCGCCCCGATTCTGCGTCCGATGGTCGCACTTGTGGGCGCGCGCAACGCCTCCAGCCTCGGTACCCGCATGGCACGCTCACTGGCAGAGGGGCTGGGGCTGGCAGGGTTCACCATCGTCTCCGGGCTGGCGCGCGGCATTGATGCAGCCGCCCATCACGGCAGCCTGAAAACCGGCACCATCGCCGTCATGGCCGGGGGCGTGGATGCCATCTACCCTGTCGAAAACACCGTGCTCGCAGCGGCCATTTCCGATCAGGGGTTGCGGTTGTCGGAACAGCCTATGGGTCTGCACCCGCAAGCCCGCCATTTTCCGCCGCGTAACCGAATCATTTCCGGGCTGGCACTGGCCGTTGTCGTGGTCGAGGCGGCAGAAAAATCGGGCACGCTGATCACGGCGCGCGATGCGCTCGACCAGGGACGCGAAATCATGGCCGTGCCCGGGCACCCGGTCGACGGGCGCGCAGGCGGTTGCAACCGCCTGATCCGCGAAGGCGCCACGCTGGTGCGCCATGTCGAGGATGTGATCGAGGTCCTGCAACGCCTGCAGGAGAAAACAACACCTGCCGCTACAGCCCCCGCAAAGACAGCCCAAGATGCCCGCGGACCGGCGACCCAGACCGCGTCGCGGCCCGTGCCCGATGCGCAAAGCAACTCAGCCCCCGCACCGCCCCGGCCTGAGTCGATAACCGCTGCGGCACAATCTGCGCCTGCTTCCGAAACGGGATCGCGCAGATCTCCGACACCGGCCGCCAGCCCGCAGCCAGATCGGGCAGGCCCCGACACGGGCACAGAAGGCGAACTGAGTCGCCGCATCCT
>SKIF01000073.1 GCA_007116575.1 Paracoccaceae bacterium | reverse complement strand
GCACGTCGAGCGGGCGCCTTACCCGCTCGCGGCGCGCAATGCCGACAGCGTCAGGGCCGGATGATCCGTGAAATATCCAGCTCCACCGCCTCGGCCAGATCCGCCAGCGAATCATGCAAGAGTTGCAGTATGTAGCGCGGGTTATGCACGTAACCGCCCGGGTCCTTGGCCACGACCTGATAATTATAGGCTGCCTTCAGCAGACGCGGGGTCCAGCTCTGATAGCGATTGTCACGCGTGGCCATCTCGGACGACAGGTCCCCCGTCCCGGTCGGATCGGCGAAGAAATAGGGGAAGCTGCCGAAATAAGCGATGGGTGTGCCCGCAACTTCATCGGCATAGAGGCGAATTGCATCGAGCAACTGGTCATGCAGCGCCATGATCTCGGCATGGATCCCGCCCGAGCGGTCCCCGGTGCCCGCAAAGTCCTGATGCTGGGTGCGAATGTCGCGTATCTCCTCGACACCGCGATGGCAGGCAAGGCAGCCATCGGTCTCGACCTGAGTGCTGTGAGGTTCGTGACAGGCGACGCAGGTATCAGCGCCCGGCACATGCATGAACTGACCCGCATAGGACCGGCCTTCATACTGATAGCCCGGTCGCGCCACCGAGCCGAGCATTGTCGCCGCCGAGGCCGCATAATGGATGTTCAGGAAGGCCAGTTCCTCGGAGATCTCGTCAAGCGCCTTGCCTGCAACCCGCGATTCCACCTGATCGCTCGACTGTCGGCCCTGATGGCAGACCATGCAGGTCGCCGCAGAGCCCAGCCCCGCCACTTCGACCCCGGACGGGAATGTCACCGCATCCAGCGCATGGGCCTCTGCCGTGTGGCAGGACGCGCAGCCGATAACGGTGTTGATCGTGCCGGGATGATCGACGCCCCCTGCCGTCAGCCCGCCCACGCCGAGAAAATCCAGAAACCCAGTTTCAGAATGGCACATGGCGCAACTTTCGGGTACCTGCCCCTGTTCGTTCCAATAGGTGAAGGACAGTGATTGATAATTCCCATGCGGCGAATCGAGCCAGGCCGCGACCAGACGTTCTAGCCCCGCCAGCCCATCATCGGCGCGCAGGGACGCCGCAGGTAAGGCCAGACATGCGATTAGCGGAAGGAAAAGCAGGCGCATCATGTCCTCCATGCGTGCAGCTGATGCCGACAGGATAGGCGGGAAAGCGCCCCCCGCCCTTGACCCGTATCAAGGCATACGCTGTTTTCTTGACCAGACTGAGACAAGGATGAACGAGGTTCAAGGCATCATGCAAGCACAACCCGCGCTCCCCCGCCTGACTGGCCCCGCATTGGCAGCGGCCTATCTGCTTACCGCCTTCCTGCCGCTGGCTCTGGCCCTCACGCAATCAGTTGCCCGCGCCGATTCGTGGGAACTGGCGGCCGCTGCGATGGGGCTGATTGCCCTTTGGGGCATGGCGGTGCAATTCGTGACCTCGGGCCGATTCGAGGCGGTCTCGGGGCGGCTTGGCATCGACAAGATCATGGCCTTCCACAAGATTGCGGCGCTCTGGGTAGCGCTGGCGCTGATCCTGCACCCGCTGGCTTATGTGCTGCCGACATGGATGGACGATCCGGAACTGGGCTGGATTCGCCTGCATTTCTATCTGACCGACCCTGCCTATCGCAGCGGTGTCGTGGCGCTGGGCGCGCTTGTCGTGCTGATCCTGTCGTCGCTACTGCGCGATGTGCTGCCATGGCCCTATGAAGCCTGGCGCGGAGTGCATCTTTTGCTCGGGCTGGTCGCGGTGCTGGGCGGGCTTCATCATGCGGTCGCCGTGGGGCGTTTCAGCGCGCAAGGCGTTCTGGCGGGGTTCTGGGGGCTGGTCGCGCTGGGTGTTCTGGTGGTGATGGCCACGCTCTATGGTTGGCGCTGGTGGCGGCTGCATCACCGGCCCTGGCGGCTGGCCTCGGTCACGAAACGTGCCGACCGCATGTGGGAGCTTGACATCCAGCCCGACCCCGGCACGCCGCCCCTGCCCTATCACGCCGGGCAATTCGTCTGGATGACCGAAGGCAAGCGCCGCTTTCCGCTCTTCGACCATCCGTTCTCGATCTCGGACAGCCCGCAACGGCCGGGGCTTAGCCTGTTGATCAAGGAGGCGGGCGATTTCACAAACCAGATCGGCACCCTGCCCGAGGGCCGCATGATCGGCATCGATGGCCCGTATGGCGAATTCACGTTTGAGGCGCAGGGGGGCGAGGCGCTTCTGCTGATCGGCGGCGGGGTCGGGATCGCGCCGCTGCTCGGCATCCTCCGCGACTGCATCGCGCGGGGCGAGACGCGGCCCGTCAGACTGGCCTATGCGGTGGGTCAACCGGAGAATTTCGCGTGTCTGGACGAGATCCGCGCGGCCATGCAGGCGCTTGACCTGAAGCTGTGGCTCCTGAGCGAGGACGAGCCGACCGCGGACGATATGCTGCAGGGACGGCTGACGCGCGAGCGGCTGGCCGAGATGCTCGACGGACTCGACCCGGCAACCGTGCGCGCGCTCATTTGCGGGCCGGGGCCGATGGTGGTGTCCGTGTCGGACACACTGCTCGACCTTGGCATGCCGATGCTCAATGTCGTCTATGAACGCTTCGACTACGCTGGATCCGCCCGCTCCCGTCAGGACCGTGCCCGTACGCGCAATATCCTGAGCGTAGGGGCAGCGCTGGCGCTGGGTGTGGCAGCCTTTGTGGGCGTGGGGTGAAAGGGTGGCGGCCGGTCGCGGGGCTTTTTACCGTTCGTGCCACCCACCTGATGATCCCTCGCAGGGTCTGCACCACCAAGAAGAGACGGCAAGCGGACGTTCGCGATTGTTTTTATTCGCGCTTTTATCATCTCAAGTGCATACTTGGTGATGTCCAGAAAGGCTCATGTGATTAACTTCAGAAACTCATCAAAGAGGCCCTGAATGCGTATTCCACGCGCATGTGGCCATCGATTCCATGAACATGTGGCCACGGATTCCATGATGATGTGGCCACCGATTCCACGGCATGTGGCCACCCTGATAAGATGATCTGCGAGGCGATC
>SKIF01000103.1 GCA_007116575.1 Paracoccaceae bacterium | reverse complement strand
GATGCTCCATGCCCGCAGCTTCCTGCCGCGCCATGAAATGCCAGAAATTGATCGCCCCGTCCAATTCGCCCGAAGCCGCTGTCTGAAAGATCAGCGGCGGCGCGCCATAGACCTGTTCGGTTTCGGCCAAGAGGTCAAAGCCCTGCTGCGCCATATAGGCGCGCAGGATGATCCAGCTCTTGTCATTGGGCCCGCCGGCAATGCCGATGCGGCCCCCGGCCAGATCCTGCAGGCTCTCGGCCTCGCTTGCGGCAGGCACCATCACCCCGCCCACAGCGCGGCTGTAGGGAATGAATGTGATGTCCTGCCCGGCCGCGCGCTGGCGGGCGACCCAGATCCAGTCATCGACGATCACATCGACCTCGCCGCCCTGAAAGGCGATCTGGCCCGCAGCCTTGCCTGCGACCTCCTGAATCTCCAGCCGGAAGCCCTGCGCCGCGTCAAGCCCGTGATGCCTTATCGTCTCCAGCTCCCATGCGACTGTGCCCCCGGCCTGACTGGCGATGGTCAGCACTGGCAGATCTGCCAGTGCAGGCAGGCCGGTGAGTGCAAGAATGCCCGCGCCGCGCGCAAGCGTGAAATGGAGTGTCATGGTCTGTCCTCCCGTAAACCTGCGCCCAGCCTAGGGGCGCGCGGCCCGGCTGCCTATTCGACCAAAGGCCAATCACACGGCTTTGCCCCTGCACCATGGTCGTAAGACCATTGGCCAATTTTCCGGGCCTCACGGCTTCGCAATACTCCCGACCACCTAAACCGCCGTGACTTCGCCGATCCCCGGTCAAGCCCGGCCCTATGGGAGGAGTGAGGATGAACAGATTCGTACTGGCCGCATGTGCCGGGATCATGGCGGCACCGATGGCGGTCGCGCAGGTGACCGAGGAAGATCTCGCCAATGACCAGAGCATCACCACCCAGATCGTGACCAATGGCATGGGCCGGGACTGGCAGCGTTACAGCCCGCTCGATCAGATTAACCAGGACACCGTGCAGAATATGTTTCCGGCATGGTCGTTCAGCTTCGGCGGCGAGCGCCAGCGCGGCCAGCAAAGCCAGCCCCTGATCTATGACGGGGTGATGTATGTCACCGGCTCTTACAGCCGTGTGTTCGCGCTGGACGTGAAAACCGGCGCCAAGCTCTGGCAGCATGACGCGCGCCTGCCCGAAGGCATCCTGCCGTGCTGCGACGTGATCAACCGAGGTGCGGCGATCTATGGCGACAATATCTATTTCGGCACGCTGGATGCACGTATTGTCGCGCTGAACCGTCACACCGGCGCTGTGGTCTGGAACCGCCGCATCGCCGATTACCGCGAAGGCTATAGCTACACCGCCGCACCGCTGATCGTGAATGGTCTGGTCATCACGGGCAATTCGGGCGGTGAGTTCGGCATCGTGGGTGCGGTCGAGGCGCGCGACGCCGAGAATGGCGAGCTGGTCTGGCGCCGTCCGGTGATCGAGGGGCATATGGGCGAGCTGCATGGCGAAGAGAGCACCATGACCGGCGAGCTCAACGCGACATGGCCCGGCGACATGTGGCAGACCGGCGGCGGCGCGCCCTGGCTGGGGGGCAGCTATGATGCCGAGACCGACACGCTGATCTTCGGCACCGGCAACCCTGCGCCGTGGAACAGCCATCTGCGCGAGGGCGACAATCTCTATGCCGCAAGCCGCATCGGGATCGACCCGTCCACGGGCGAGATCAAGTGGCATTTCCAGACAACCCCTTGGGAAGGCTGGGATTATGACGGCGTGAACGAGGTCGTGCCCTTTGTCGATGCCGAAGGGAATGGCCGTCTGGCGACGGCAGACCGCAATGGCTTCTTCTATCTGCTGGACCGCGAAGACGGCTCCTTCGTCGATGCCATGCCCTTCGTGAGTGACATTTCCTGGGCAAGCGGCATTGACGAGAATGGCCGCCCGATCTGGAACGAGGAAAACCGCCCCGGAAACCCGGCGGACTCGGCTGATGGCGAGCGTGGCGAGGTGGTCTGGGCCGTTCCGGGCTTCCTTGGCGGCAAGAACTGGCAGCATATGGCCTATTCGCAGCGCACTGGTTATTTCTACGTGCCGTCGAATGAATGGGGCATGGATATCTGGAACGAGCCGATCACCTATCGTCAGGGCGCAGCTTACCTGGGCGCGGGCTTCACCATCAAATCGCTGTTTGACGACCATATCGGCTCGTTCAAGGCGATTGACCCCAACACGATGGAGATCAAATTCGAGGTGCATAACCGCGCGCCTCTCTGGGGCTCGGCCATGGCGACAGCCGGGGGATTGGTGTTCTACGGCACGCCCGAAGGCTATATCAAGGCGATCAATGACGAGACCGGCGAAGTGCTCTGGCAGTTCCAGACTGGCTCGGGCGTGACGGGCCAGCCGGTGACATGGGAAGACGAGGACGGCGTGCAGTGGCTCTCGGTGGTCTCGGGCTGGGGCGGCGCTGTGCCACTCTGGGGCGGCGAGGTCGCGCAGGAAGTGGCCTATCTGAACCAGGGCGGATCGGTCTGGACCTTCCGCATACCGGATCAGTTGCTGGCGATGGCGGACTGATTTGTCGCGACCCTGATCGACAAGAGGCCCGGCCCCCGACAGGGCCGGGCCTTTTCGCGGGCAGACTGCGCCGAAAGTCGAATATGCGCCGCGTCGTCCCGCTTCTAGGATCAGATCCATGAAATCCGTCCTCCGCTTACTTTTGTTGATTCTGATCGGATTTCTGCCGCAGCCGGCCCATGCCAGCGCTCTGACGCCCGAAGAGATGCAGCGCTATGTCCCCCCGCCCTTCGCGCTGGGCGAGGCGCTGAATGAACAGGGCCTGTACCGTGTGCTGAATTCGGGCGGCGATGCCGCGGGCTACGCCTTCACCACGCAGCCCTATGCGCCCTTGCCCGGTTTCGCGGGCGCGCCGATCAACGCTGTGGTGGTGCTGGACCGCGACGGCACATTCGTCACTGTGCGGTTGGCACACCACAATGAGCCCATTTTCATCTCGGGCATGGGCGAGCGGCCGTTTCGCGAGTTTTTCGAACAATATGCCGGCAAATCGATCTGGTCACCCATGACAGTGGGCACGCCCTATGGCAGTGGCAGCAGCACATCATCACTGGTGCACCTGGACGGGGTGACAAAGGCCACGGCCTCGGTCCGGATCGCGCATGAATCGATCATGGCGGCCGCCCATTCGGTGGCGCGCGACCATATGCAGGGCCGTGCAGCCGCGGCCGCAGCGCGGCCCGATTTCGATTATGATGAAGACTTGAACTGGGAAACACTCGTCGCCGAGGGCCATGTCAGCCATCTGCGCATCAGCAATGCCGATATCGACGCGGCCTTTCAGGGCACCCGCTGGGCACATTCCGACCCCGAAGCGCAGGCCGACCCCGAGGGCGCCTATCTCGACCTCTGGCTGGTCGATGTCACCCCACCTGCCCTTGCCCGCGCCGCGCTGGCCGACAGCACCATTGCCGAGATGACGCGCTTTCGCGGTGTCGCCCCCACGGATGAATTCCTGCTGCTGATCGAGGGCGGGCGGCACGGATTGGTGAGTGACGACTTCGTGCGCAACACCTCGCCCGATCTGATCAAGGCCGAACAGGGCGGGTTGCCGGTCGCGCTGCGGGACGCGGATTTCATGGTCGATCTGGCTGACGGCGCGCCCGACGGGCGCGCGATGATCCTGCGCACGGATCGGCGGCTGGGCTTCAACCCGGCCGAACCCTTCACGCTGCTGGTCGAGGCGGTGCGCGAACACGGGTTCATCACGCCAGAAATCGGGCGGATCGAGTTGGAGCTGGAGCATCAGACCGATGAGCGTTTCTTCATCCGCGAAGTGCCGCCCAACCCCCTGCCCCCCTGGCTGGAAGCCCTGCAGAACCGCCAGCTTGACCTGATCCTCCTGGCGCTGGGGCTGGCCGCACTGGTCTGGGCCTTGGGTGCGCGGATGCACCGCTTTGCGGGCTGGCGGCATTTCACCCCTGCCCGGCTTGTCGTGCTGGCGGTCATGACGGGCTTTGTCGGCTATTGGGGGCAAGGGCAGCTTTCCATCGTGACCCCGCTCGGAGCGTTGCGCACAGCGCTTGACGGGGGCAGTTATGTGTTTCTGCTCTATGATCCTTTCTCGCTGATGGTCTGGGCGGCGGCGATCCTTGGCTTCGTGCTCTGGGGGCGGGGGCTGTTTTGCGGCTGGTTGTGCCCGTTCGGCGCGATGCAGGAATTCGCACATCATCTGGGCCGCACATTGCGCCTGCCGCAGATCGAGCCCTCGGCCGCGTGGGATCGTCGGCTGAAAACGCTGCCCTATATCGCGTTAGGCGGATTGGTCGCGCTGATGCTCTTTGCCCCGCAGCATGTTGACACTGCCGCCGAGATCGAGCCGTTCAAGACCGCGATTACCACGCATTTCCTGCGCGAGTGGTATTTCGCCGCCTATGCGCTGTTCTGGCTGGTCCTCGGGCTGGTGCTGTTCAAGGGCTTTTGCCGCTATTTGTGCCCCTTGGGGGCCGTCATGGCGCTGGGCGGGCTGGTGCGCGGGCGCGACTGGATCGCCAGACGGGCCGAATGCGGCAGCCCTTGCCAGCTTTGCCGCGTGAAATGCGCCTATGGCGCGATCGGGAAAAGCGGCAGGATCAAGTATTCCGAATGTTTCCAATGCCTGGATTGCGTGGCGATCCATGATGACGCAAAGCGCTGTGTGCCGCTGGTTCTGGCCGGAAAACAGATGCGCCACCCACGCCCGGCGGCCCCGATCCCGCAACCAGAGGCCCCGGCATGACACGGGCGCTGACCCGCCGCCGGTTTCTGAGCATCGCCGCCTGCGCGGGGCTGGCAGGGTCGTCAACGGAGCTTGCCGCGCCGGAGCGGCTGCGCTGGCAGGGCGTCGCGTTGGGGGCGGATGTGAGCATCACGCTTGTCGGCCCTGACGCGATCACCCGCCCGGCGCTGGCCCGCGCACGGTTGGAAATCGAAGCCTATGAGGCGCGTTTCAGCTTGTTTCGCGCGGAGTCCGAACTGGTGCGCCTGAATGCGCAAGGGTTCTTGCCGGAGGTTGACGCCCGGTGGCGCGCGCTTCTGCTGGCCTGCGACCACCTTCACAAGGCGACAGGCGGGGCGTTCGACCCGACGATCCAGCCGCTCTGGCTGGCACATGCGCGCGGCAGTGATATCGACGCGGCACGCGCGCTGGTCGGCTGGGACCGCGTGAGGCTTCCTGCGCCGGGCCAGCGCGGGTTGCAGCTGGGCGCAGGGCAGGCGCTGAGCTTCAATGGCATCGCGCAAGGGGCTGCCACGGACGCCGTGCGCGCGGTTCTGCACGCCGCAGGGCTAAGGCGCGTGCTGATCGATATTGGCGAGACCGCCGCCATTGGCGGGCCGTGGCAGATCGGCCTGTCCGATCCAGAGGTCGGTGAGTTCGCCCGCGAAATGCTGCAGGACAATGCGGTTGCTGTCTCGACCCCGGCGGCGCTCCGCCTTGATGCGAATGCCTTGCATATTCTGGACCCGCGCAAACACGCCGCGCCGAAATGGTCAAGCACTGCGGTAACCGCGCAAGATGCCACCCTCGCCGACGGGCTTTCGACGGCCGCGTGCTTCATGTCGTTGGCAGAACTGCGCAACTGTCTCGCGGATATGCCATCTGTCGGATCTGTCACGCTGCTGGCTCAGAGTGGTGAAACAATAACAGCGCAAGCAGGTTGTGAGCCTATGTTTCGATTGTCAAATCCGCAGGAACACTGTGGTGATCTATCAAGGCAGCATTGAGCAAGTCGTTTTCAAAGACCTTTTTTGTGGCCTCGGCTTCCGACAGGCCGTAGCTGCGCCAGCGGACCGTGAGCCGCTCTATCACAACAGCGTCTGCCACGGCGCAGAACAGCGTCAGGTCAAACAGACCCCGCAAGGCGTGCCAGGGCGCAACGTCCAACAGCAGGTAATTCCCCTCGACAACGATGATGTCACAGTCTGGCGGGATTTCGCGCCCAAAGGCGCGTGACAGGTCCTGTGCACGATCAAAAACAGGGACAAAGAGGCTGCGATCCGCATGTCGCAGCCGCTGAAGGTCCTGCTCCAGCGCTGCCACGTCAAAAGTATGCGGCGCGCCCTTGCGGTCGCGCCAGCCACGCTGGTCAAGGATGGCATTGTCATAGTGATAGCCATCCATCGGCAGAACCGCTGCGCGAAGGCCCTGCGCGATCAATGCAGCGCATAGCGCATCGGCATAGGTCGATTTGCCACTGCCGGGCGGTCCTGCAACAGCGATGAACCGCCGCGTCCCGCCGCCAAGTGCCGCAATCCGTGCGAGCACGTCTTGGGCGATGACAGGTGTCATGCGGCCTCGGGTTGCTTTGCCCCGGTCATATAGGCCACCGCATCAGACATGGAATGCTCTTTGGGGTTGATCACGCAAAGCCGTTTGCCAAGCCGGTGCACATGGATCCGGTCGGCGACCTCGAAGACATGGGGCATGTTGTGACTGATCAGGATGATCGGAATCCCCCGCGAGCGCACGTCCAGGATCAGTTCCAGAACCTTGCGGCTTTCCTTGACGCCAAGCGCGGCCGTCGGTTCATCGAGGATCACCACCTTGGAGCCAAAAGCAGCGGCGCGGGCCACAGCCACACCCTGGCGTTGCCCACCCGAGAGGGTTTCTACCGGCTGGTCAATGTTCTGGATCGTCATCAGACCCAGCTCGTTCAGCTTTTCGCGGGCGAAAGCACGCATCGCAGGCAGATCGAGCATACGAAACCATTGCCCCAACGGCCCGGCCTTGCGCAATTCGCGCCCGATGAACATGTTTTCCACGATCGACAGCGCAGGGGACAGGGCAAGCGTCTGATACACCGTCTCGATCCCCGCATCACGCGCCTGCAAGGGCGAGGAAAACGCGACGGGCTTGCCCTCAAGTGTGATCTCGCCCTCGTCGATTGTGACCGCGCCCGAGATCGCCTTGATCAAGCTGGATTTGCCCGCGCCATTATCGCCAATCACGGCCAGGATTTCACCCGGAAACAGGTCGAAATCACAATGATCCAGCGCGGTGACACGGCCATAGCGCTTGACCAGTCCGCGCGCCTTGAGAATGGGTTCCTGTGTCATGCCGATACCTTTCTGATCCATTGGTCAATGGCGACCGCGATGATGATAAGCCAGCCGATGGCAAAAACCTGCCAGAGCACATCGACCCCGGCCAGACGCAGCCCCGATTGGAACACGCCCACAATCAGCGCGCCAAACAGCGCCCCCATGATCGAGCCGCGCCCGCCAAACAGGCTGATCCCGCCGATCACAACCGCCGTGATGGATTGCAGATTGCCTTCGTAAAAGGATTGCGGCGAGATCGAGCCGACGCGCCCGATACTGGCCCAGGCCGCCAGTGCACATATGAACCCCGCCAGTGCATAAACCGATATCAGCATCCGGTCCGTTCGGATACCGGCCAGCTCAGCGGCTTCCTTGTCATCACCGACGGCATAAACATGTCGTCCCCAGGCGGTTTTGTTCAGCAAATACCAAAGCACACCAAAGACCAGCACCATCAGGATCGAGCCATAGGTGATATTCGCCCCTGCGACGCGGAAGGAATTGCCAAAGAATTTCAGCAGCGGCGCCATCTGGTCGATATCCTGGCTGCGGATCGATTGCGCGCCCGACAGCCACAGATTCAGCGCAAAGAAGATATTCCAGGTGCCAAGCGTGACGATGAAGGGCGGCAAGCGCAGCCGCGTGACCAAAAGCCCGTTGAGCATGCCCGCGAGCGTGCCCAGCACGAAAGAGGCGGTCAGCGCCAGCGATGGCGGCACGCCAAGGGTAATGGCCAGCTTGCCCGATACGACCGACATCAGCACCATGATGGCGGCGACCGACAGGTCAATCCCGGCGGTCAGGATAATCAGCGATTGCGCGGCCGCCAGAATCCCGATGATGGAGACCTGCTGCAGGATCAGCGACAGGTTGAATGGCGTGAAGAAACGGTCCCCGGCCAGAATGCCAAAGACGATGAGGCTGAGCACCAACACGATAACCGGCACCATCGTCGGATGCGAATGCAGGAAATGCTGCACGTGACCCAGCGCTGTGCGTTTCGGCCCTTCGAACTGGGCCACACGGCTGTCGGCGCCGGTCAGGCTCTGTTCATAATCTGCGGATTTGCGGGGAGAGTCAGACATCAGCGGCCTCCGGCTGAGCGAGAATATGCGCGTCCTGCCGCCAGCATAGCACTGGCGGCAAGATATGGTGCAGTTTAGGCAAAACGGGTGGTCAGATCAGCCCCAGCAGCGGGCGAGACCTTCTTCCGAGGTGATGGACGGAATACCGTCAACCGGGTTGTCAGTCACCAGTTCGACGCCGGTATTGAAGAAATCCAGCCCTTCAGTATTCTCGGGCTTTTCGCCGGTTTCGGCAAAGGTCTTGATGGCGGCAATCCCTTCCGACGCCATCAGGAGCGGAAACTGCATCGAGGTCGCGCCGATAATGCCCTCGGCCACATTCTGCACGCCGGGGCAACCACCATCCACTGACACGATGATCACATCATCCTGACGCCCGACCGAACGCAGCGCTTCATAGGCTCCGGCGGCGGCGGGTTCATTGATGGTGTAGACCAGATTGATCGAGGGGTCACGCTGCAGCAAGTTTTCCATCGCCGTGCGCCCGCCTTCTTCATTGCCGTTGGTCACATCATGGCCCACGATGCGCGGGTCATCTTCGTCACCGATCACGGTCGGATCTTTGACATCAATGCCAAAGCCCGTCATGAAACCCTGATTGCGCAGATAATCGACCGAGATCTGGCTGGGATTGAGGTCCAGCGTCGCAATTCTGGCATCGGTGGCGGCGTCACCCAACTGCGCCAGCGCCCACTCGCCAATCAACACTCCGGCCAGGAAGTTGTCAGTCGCAAAGGTGGAATCCGCCGCATCAGCGGGTTCCAGCGGCGTGTCGAGCATGATCACCAGCACGCCATTGTCACGCGCCTGCGTCACAGCGGGCACCAGCGCGCGGCTGTCATTGGGGGTCAGCAGGATGCCACTGACACCCGATGCGATGCAGCTTTCAATCGCCGCAATCTGGGTTTCGACATCGCCGTCCAGACGCCCGGCATGAGTCTGCAGCGCGATGCCGTGCTCTGCCGCTGCGGCCTGCGCACCTTCGCGCATCTTGACGAAAAAGGGGTTGGTGTCGGTTTTCGTGATCAGGCACGCACCGATTTCAGCGGCTGCCGGGCTTGCCAGCAGGGCAGTGCCTGCAACTGCACCCATCAGTGACAGTTTCAATCCGGATTTCAGTTTCATCTGGTTCCTCCCAAGAGCGTTGCGCAGCCCTCCAACGGCCGCGATACCGAACAAAAAACGACAGAATCAGCGCACTGTCAATAAATAAATCACTTTTATTTAGTATTGACAGATCATGCTGCGCGGGGCCATGTGTTGACGCTAGAGAGGTGACGCATGTCCGAGAAGATTGATCAAAATCAACCGCATCATGGAATGCGCGGCACAAATCAGTCGGGCCTCAGGGCGTGGAACGAGAAGCTGCTTTTCACGTTGCTTCACACCGAAGGTCCGATGCCGAAGGCCGAAATCGCAAGAGTCACGGGGCTGTCGGCGCAGACCGTTTCCGTGATCATCCGGGCGCTTGAACAGGACGGGTTTCTTGAAAAGGGCGAGCCGGTGCGCGGGCGCATCGGGCAGCCATCCGTTCCGATTTCCCTGGCCGCGGATGGGGCGTATTTTCTTGGCCTGAAAATCGGGCGGCGCTCCAGTGAGATGATCCTGATCGACTTTAACGGAACGATTCGGGACCGTATCGTTCGACGCCATGAGTGGCCCGAACCCGGTGCTGCCACGGAGTTCGCCTTGAGCGCGGCGCAAGAGCTGACCTTGCGCCTGTCCAAGCCCCAGCGTGACCGCGTCGCGGGCCTTGGAATTGCGCTGCCCTTTCAGTTATGGGATTGGGCCGCGGCCCTCGGCGCGCCGCAGGAGATCATGGACCGCTGGCGCAGCGCCGATCTATGTGGCGACTTGAGCATGGCCCTGCCCTACCCGGTCTTCATGCGCAATGACGCCAGTGCGGCATGTGGCGCAGAACTGGTCTTTGGTGACACCAGCTTGCCACGCGATTTCGTCTATTTTTACATCGGGTTCTTCATCGGCGGCGGTGTGGTTCTGAATGGCACGCTGCATACAGGCGAGAACGGCAATTCTGGCGCGCTCGGGTCCATGCCGGTGTGCGCGCATGATGGGCAAATGGTTCAACTGATTGAACTCGCCTCGATCTATCGGCTGGAAAAGCGCCTTGCGCTTGCGGGGCTTGACCCCGATTTGCCCTGGCAATCCCCCGATACCTGGGCCATTCCGGAAGCTATTCTCACGGAATGGATGGACACGGCAGCCGACGCCATCGCACAAGCGATTGTCGCGTGCCTCGCTGTGGTCGATTTCAAAACTGTCGTCGTTGACGGGTGGTTTCCCGCAGATATCCGCGAAAGATTGACGGAAAACATTGTTGTCGCAACTATGCGAAAGGAGCAGGCTGGCTTGATCGCGCCTGCAATTCAGACGGGCAGCCTGGGCGTTGGTGCGCGCGCATTGGGGGCCGCGGCCCTGCCCATGACCAACAAATTCCTGATTTCGTCAGATGCTGGACCGGGCAGCGGCCATGGACAGGCTGCTGCCTTATAGTTGCTCCAGAGACGACTCACAGCGTATTGACACTCGTTGCAGGGGTGTCGAGAGGCACCCTGATACTGCGCAACTTTGCAACTGCCGCTCCCTGCCCGTTCCCGCTGCTTGACAATGGCACGGCGACCGGCCGGATTTCCCGCATAGCCGCCCGTCACCACTCTCGCCTGACGCTTGGCAGCAGCCGGGACTCCTCCGCCCTGCCCCTTAGCCCCTTACCGCATAAACGCGTCGTGAAAGCCCATGCGGCGCACCTGTGCGAGCGCAGACTGCGCCTGTCCGCTGCCTGCAAACGGCCCGACCGAGACCACGCTCAGCCCGCGCGACTGATATATCCGCACCGGCATCCCCGAGGCCTGCAGCCGCGCGCGCAGCCGGGTGGCATTGCCCGGTACGGCGAAACTGCCCACCTGCACCATTCGCCCCGCCCCTGTGGCGCGGGGTTGGGACGCCGTGGGCCGCTGTGCCTGCACATGGGCGGCAGGGCCATTGACGTATTCCGGCAGGAGCAGCGCAGGGCTGGTCACGCAGCGCACGAGGGGTCGGCCCAGTTCGGTATCGACAAGCTGGCCATAGGGCGCTGTGGCCGGACAGGACGGGTGGCGACCCGAGGCATCGGCCTGCGGGTATCGGGGCCGCTGCGGCGCGCGCGCCCTGCGCTGCGGCGTGGCGGGGGCCGCTCG
>SKIF01000105.1 GCA_007116575.1 Paracoccaceae bacterium | reverse complement strand
CGGAGGATTTACCGCCGCCCGACAGTTTCTCACCTTCACCACGCAGTGAGCTGAAATTGGTCCCGGTGCCGGAACCATATTTGAACAGGCGCGCTTCGCGCACCCAGAGATCCATGATGCCGCCGTCATTGACCAGATCATCGCTGACAGACTGGATGAAACAGGCATGTGGCTGCGGGTGTTCATAGCTCGATTTCGACTTCACCAGCTTGTGGGTGAAAGGGTCCACATAGAAGTGACCCTGGCTAGGCCCGTCAATGCCATAAGCCCAATGCAGGCCGGTATTGAACCATTGCGGGCTGTTCGGCGCGGCCATCTGCGCGGCCAGCATGAAGCGCATCTCGTCGAAATAGGTGCGGGCATCGGATTCGGTGGCGAAATAGCCGCCCTTCCAGCCCCAGTAGCACCAGGCGCCTGCCAGCCGGTCGAACACTTGTTTGGCCGAGGTCTCCCCCACATGGCGCTCGTCTTCCGGGAGCGCGGCCAGCGCTTCGTCATCGGCGACCGAGCGCCACAGAAACTCCGGCACGCCCTCTTCGGCGACCCGCTTCAGCCGTGCGGGCACGCCCGCCTTGCGGAAATATTTCTGCGCAATCACGTCCGAGGCGACCTGGCTCCAGCTCGTCGGCACCTCAACCTTTTCATTGCGAAACACCACGGTCCCATCCGGGTTGCGGATTTCAGAGACAGTGGTCGTGAATTCCAGCGCCGCATAGGCGTCTTTCTTCTCGTTGGTGAAATGCCGCTCGATGATCATGTGCAAATTGCCCCTTGTGTTCGCATCCTGCCTGCCCGGATCTCCGGACCTGACGCCCCGGGGACAACAAGGCAGGGCATGAAGCGCAGCCACGAGGCTATCGGCACCTGCTGCAAGAGCAGGTGACATGTTTTCAGAGGCTTCAAAATCCCTGTCCCGTTCCCCACTGTCGCTAAGTGCGTCTTTTACCAGATGTAGTAGGGGTCCCGATGACAAGCCACAATCTGGCGTATTCAGCGGGGGGGCGTCAACGAAAAAATTAGGCTCTGTGAAGAGAAAATTAGCTTGACCGCACACTGTTTTGCACAAGTGCCTGAAACGACTCGAAAGTTAACGCGCTGGCGTGGCAGGCAACAAAAAAGACCGTTGCCCGAGGGCAACGGTCTTTTTGTCTGGAGCGGGCGATGAGATTCGAACTCACGACCCTTACCTTGGCAAGGTAATGCTCTACCCCTGAGCTACGCCCGCACCGAATGGCCGCGATGTACAAACTATCCCCGCCCCCTGCAAGAGGGAAATCCGCCCTGCGCGCGTTTTCCGACGGTTTTTTGCGCGTCATGCCCGCGCTGGTAACGCTTTGCTAATCGCCCTGCGGCAGACTCTCGGGGCAGGGACTGACATCGCATCGCTTTCCCTGCACGCAAACACTCGTGACAGGAGCCTTTGACATGAACCTGCGCCACAGTGGCATTGAACTGCTTGACGACCTGCATGCGCTGCGCAGGCTGGAAGGGGTAATCGACCGTATGGACCGGCTCGAGGAATTGCAGACGCGGTCACGCGCGCCGCTGTTCGGGCGGCTGTCACAGGCGCTTGCAGCTTCGAAGCTCGGAAGCGCCCCGGCTGACCCGCCACGATACTGCAGGCGCTGACAATCCGATCGCGTCGATGAAAGGGGTGCCGTGTTCGACGGGTGGGGCGGGCCAGCCCCGGCCCGCGGGCGTCGGGTTGCGATTCGCCCCTCGCGGGACGACAGCGAGGGGCTGGTCGTATGTTGACGCCCCAGGGTGGTCGGTTTGCTTGCGCCGCCGGATTGCACCCTGCTTTGCCGGGCCCGCTGTATGATGTGTAATGGTGCCGCCGCGCGGTGCGGACGCTCCCGCCGGTCAGTCAATCAGTCACGGAAATTGCGGCTCTCGCGAATCTGATCCCAGGCCCAGACCACTTCCTGCAACCGCTCTTCATCCGACCGCGCGCCGGCATTGCGGTCTGGGTGCAGGTCCTTGACCAGGCTCTTGTACTGCTTGCGGATTTCGGAGCGGGTCCAGGTGTCGCGGGCGTCGAGAATCTCCAGCGCCTTGCGCTCTGTCGGGGGCAGCTTGCGAGTCCCGCCTGCGGAGGCAGCGCGTCTGCCGGGGTTCTGGGTCGCTTTGTCGCCCAGAACCTGATGCGGATCCTCGATCCCAAGCCGCTGCCAGGCCAGCCGCTCGTCATCGCTGCCGATGGGGCGGGTCGCGCGACCCCAGATGCGGTCGCGCTCCATTGAGTCGAGCATTTCAGTCTCGCTCTGGCCCTCGAAGTAGTTCCACTTCAGATTGTATTCGCGGGCGTGGTCCTTGCAGAACCAAAAATACTCGTTCAGCAGCTCCGGTGATTTGGGGCAGCGGTACTTTCCGTCCAGCGTGCAGCCGGCATGCTCACATTGCCGCACGGACGTTTCCCACGCGCCTGACATGCCGCGCCGCCCGCGCGCGCGCTTTTTCTTGTCGGTCGAAGCGCGAATGTCGAAATCGAAAAGGGGTTTGCGATCCATTTTTTGCCGTATCCTGCCTGCCTGCACTTCCGCGCCCTTCACCTCCTGACGGGGGCTTTTCGACTCGGAGGCAGCAGTCTAGATATCTTTCGCACGGGATTGAAGAGGCAAGGGGAAACCATGCGGATTTGTGATGAAATCGAGACGCGGCTGCGCACGGCGTTCGACCCGCAGGTGCTGCGCGTCGAGGATGACAGTGAAAGCCATCGCGGCCATGCAGGCTGGCGCGAAGGGGGCGAGACGCATTTCAATGTTACGCTGCGCGCGCCCCGGTTTGCGACCATGAGCCGCCTGGCCCGGCACCGCGCTGTCCATGCCGCGCTGGGCCCCGATCTTGTCGCACGCATTCACGCGCTGGCGCTGGATGTGGATGGCTGAGCCGCCGGGCGCTCACTCTGGGTCAGGTGGTGTCTCGCGACGGAACTGCACGGCCGGTTCGCGCCGCGTGCTGTGAACCCGCGCCTCGCCTGTGGGGCGCGCAAAGCTGGGTTCTTCGGGTGCGGGACGCAGTTGCGGCGCTGGGGCAGTTATCTCCTGATGCGCGACGTGCTCGGCCAGCGTCTCGGCGCTGGGACGACGAAAGATCAGCAGATTATTCTGCACAGTGGTCGTTCCGGTCAGCCCCTTGCGTTCCTCGCTTGGCAGACATTCACTGCGCCAGAATTCCCAACCCTCGGCGGCCAGTTCATTGAGCATTACGGTGAGCTGGTGCGCATATCGTTCGCCGGGCGTCTT
>SKIF01000020.1 GCA_007116575.1 Paracoccaceae bacterium | reverse complement strand
TGGGCGCGACGGTGCCCGGGTGGGGGCACGCCGTCACCCACGTCGCAGATGCGGCGCGCCTACCGGCTGATAGCTTTCGCCGAGCCCCATGGCGATGGTCAGCAAGTCGGACGCGATCCCGTCGGCCTCGCGCGCATAGAGATGCCCGGTCCGGCCAATACCGCAATCACCTCATCGAGGATCAGAACCACGCCATACTTGCCGCAGATTGCCCGGATGCGCTGGTAATAATCGGTCACGGGCGGCGCTGCGACTGGCCGGTCTCGGTGGAATACTGCCGCGCGGTCAAGACTGCGTGCCGCGCGCGGGAAAGACCTCATCAGGCATTTCCAGATTCACACCGTTGGCCAGCAGGCACATCCGCCCGTCGGGCAGCGTGACCGTGATCAGCCAATGCGCGCCTTCGGCATCGGCGTAAAGCTCCATCACCGCCTGCCCGGCCAACCCGATGGCGCGGCGGGTCTGGTCCTGCGCGGCGATCCGTTCGAGCACGCGCTCGCGCGGGCCGCATTGCAGCGTCTGGGCCGTGGCCGGCAGGGTGGTCGCGGCAAGACAGGCAGCAAGGGCAAGGGCACGCATGGCAGATCCTCTCGGGCAGGGTACGGATGGAACAAGCCTGCCAGCAAGGGGCGAAAAGAGGGTTAACGCAGCGTGCTAGGCCCGTGTTGCGCCGCGCTGCGGCATTTTCTGGCTTGCCATTTGTGTCCGGAAATGATCGACATGCGACAGAATATTACCGAAGGAGCAGAATCATGGACACGCGCCCGTTCCGATCCGTGCTGTATATTCCCGGCTCGAAAGAGCGTGCGCTGGAAAAGTCGACGGGGTTGGCGACGGACGCCATCATCTTCGATCTTGAAGATGCCGTGGCGGTGGACGAAAAAGCCAATGCCCGCAAGCTTCTGGCCGAGAAACTTCAGGTGCTGGATTACGGCGCGCGCGCCAAACTGGTGCGGATCAATGCGCTTTCGACCGAATGGGGCGCTGCCGATCTCGAGGTGATCGCCGAGGCCCGCCCCGAGGCGATTCTGCTGCCGAAGGTCGATGAGGCCGCCCATGTCGAGGCGCTGGCACGCCTGCTCGATGCAAGCCCCGAGACCGCCGAGACCCGCATCTGGGCGATGATGGAATCCCCGCTGGGCGTGCTCAATGCCGCCGAGATCGCCCGCGCGCCGCGTATGGCGGGCATTGTCATGGGCACGAATGATCTGGCCAAGGATATGGGCTGCCGCTTCCGCACCGACCGTCTGCCCTTGCTCAGCGCCCTGCAACTGCCGCTGATCGCCGCCAAGGCGGTCGGGATTGTGGCTGTGGACGGGGTCTATAACGCCTTCAAGGACGAGGAGGGCTTGCGCGCCGAGTGCGAACAGGGGCGCGATATGGGCTTTGACGGCAAGACACTGATCCACCCGGCGCAACTTGCCGTCGCCAATGCGGTCTTTGCGCCCTCCGAGGCCGAGATCGATCTTGCAAGCCGCCAGATCGCGGCCTTTGACGACGCAACCGCGCGCGGCGAGGGCGTGGCGGTTGTGGATGGCAAGATCGTCGAGAATCTGCATATTGTGACCGCAAAGCAGGTTCTGGCGAAGGCCGAGGCCATCGCCGCAATGGGAGAATGACATGATGGGAACGCTGATCCTGACCCTTGGTGTGGCGCTCTGGGCGGGCGCGCATCTGTTCAAGCGGCTGGCCCCCGAGCGCCGCGCGGCGATGGGCGAGGCGGGCATGGCGCCGGTGGCGATTGCGCTGGTGGCCTCGATCGTGCTGATGGTGATCGGCTA
Organism: Paracoccaceae bacterium; assembly: GCA_007116575.1. Taxonomy (GTDB): domain Bacteria; phylum Pseudomonadota; class Alphaproteobacteria; order Rhodobacterales; family Rhodobacteraceae; genus Roseinatronobacter. The sequence continues at coordinate 10,270 of SKIF01000020.1, read as the reverse complement.
CCGGATGGCCGATCCGGTCTGGTTCTGGGTCGCGCCGCCCTGGATGGTGCATGTCAACAACCTGCTGGTGTTCATCGGGTTTTACCTGTTCGCGGTCTCTGGCATGAAAACCAATCTGCACCGACGCATCCGTCACCCGCAGCTTTCGGGCTTCAAGGCCTGGGCCGTGGCGCACCTGCTGGTGGTGGGCACGCTGCAGGGCGTGATCCTGTTCGGCGGGTTGCTGGCCTGGGCCGTGGTCTCGGTGATCGTGATCAACCGGGCCCAGCGCGACTGGACGCCCCCGCCCGAGGCCGCAGGCTGGAAAGAGGGCGTGGCGCTGGTCGGTGCGCTGTTTGCAACGCTGGTGGTCGGCCATATTCATGGCTGGCTGGGGCCGTGGCCGTTTGCGGGGGGATGATGAAAGCCTATCGATTGCTGACCGAAGATGACACCAGCGCCTTCTGCCGCAAGGTCAGCGCGGCGCTGGCGCAGGGCTGGGTGCTTCATGGCGACCCGGCCTATGCCTATGACAGCGCGCGGGGCGTGATGCGCTGCGCGCAGGCCGTGGTGAAGGATGTCGAGGGCGCGTATTCACCGGATCTGAAACTCGGTGACCTCTGAGCCCTGCAACAGCCGGGGATTGAGTATTTTTGGCAAGAAAATGAGGCAGGCATGAGCAAGACCAATGCGGGGCGATTTTTCGAGGATTACCGCGTGGGGCAAGTCATTGCCCATGCCGTGCCACGCACGATCTCGGGCGGGGAGCGGGCGCTCTACCATGCGCTCTATCCGGCGCGCGGCGCGCTCTATTCCTCGGATGAGTTTGCCCGCGCCTGTGGTCTGCCGCGCAGCCCGGTCGAGGATCTGGCGGCGTTCCACCTCGTCTTTGGCAAGACGGTGCCCGATATCAGCCTCAACGCGGTCGCCAATCTGGGCTATGCCGAGGGGCGGTTTCATGCGCCGGTCTATCCCGGCGATACGCTGGTCAGCTCGTCGGAAGTGATCGGGGTCAAGGAAAACTCGAACGGCAAGACCGGCGTAGTCTGGGTGCGCACGCGCGGGGTGAACCAGTCGGGCGCGCTGGTGCTGGAGTATGTGCGCTGGGTGATGGTGCGCAAGCGCGATGCCGCTGCGCCCGCCCCCGAAACACTCGTGCCTGACCTCGCCCCGGCCGTGGCAGCGGCGGATCTGGTGGTGCCCGAGGGGCTGGATTTCACCGGCTATGATTTCACCCTGGCAGGCGAGCCGCATCGCTGGGCCGATTATTCGGTGGGTGAGGTGATCGACCATGTCGATGGTGTGACCATCGAGGAGGCCGAGCATATGCTGGCCACGCGGCTGTGGCAGAACACCGCTAAAGTGCATTTCGACGCCAGCGCACGCGAAGACGGACGGCGGCTGATCTATGGCGGCCATGTGATCAGCCTCGCCCGGGCATTGTCTTTCAACGGGCTGGCAAATGCACAGATGATCGTGGCGATCAATGCAGGCGCGCATGCCAATCCCTGTTTCGCGGGCGATACCGTGCGGGCCTGGTCCGAAGTATTGGACCGGACCGAGACTGTGGCACCCGGTGTGGGCGCGTTGCGCTTGCGACTGGTGGCGACCAAGGGCGAGACAGGCGTGCTGAAGCCGGAGGGGAAATATCACCCCGATGTCCTGCTCGATTTCGACTATTGGGCGCTGGTGCCGCTCTGAGGGTTCTGTCGCGGTATGGGCAAGCTGTGTTAGAGTCGGAGATCACAGCGATGGGGGGTCACATGCGCAAAGCTTTACTTGCCGCGGCATGCGCCGCAATGCTTGGGGCATCGGCACAAGCGCAGGGCAACGCAACCTGCGGCGAGACTGCGGATGCCTGGCCGCTTATGGAAACGCTCAAAGGCCATTTCAACCGTGGCGACTACCGGGCCTTTCTGGAAGACACGGGCCCGATGCTGTCGCACAAGGTCGCGGACTACCCTGCTCTCTTCGGTGCGATGGACGAGCTTTTCCCCGACGGGTTTCATCATTGCCAGACCGTACTGGTCCGCGACGAGAAGCCTGCCTTCCGACAGGAACTGATCATGTTCACGCGCGACGACATGCGCGGGCCGATCACGCTGCTGCTGATCGCTGCAAAATTGCAAGACGAAGCCCAGCTTGTCTATTTCACCTATAACTCGGCCGTCACAGAGGTTCTTGGCAAGCTGCAATGAGCCTGAGTCGGGTGGTGGGAAGACGGGTGATCACGGGGGGCAGAAAATGTGATCACACCCCGCCAAACCGTGATCACATTCCGCGAATCGGCAGCCTTACGCTGGAAAAAATGCGGCTTTTTCGGCCCCTGCCCCGCTTGCAAGCGTGACATTCGCGTGAAACACGGTATGTGAAGGCATACAGAGCGCGGCTGTCACTGTATGGCCGCATCAGAACAAAGGGAGCCGTCCATGGCCGATGTGAACCGGGGCAATCGCCCGCTTTCCCCCCATCTGCAAGTCTACCGCCTGCCACTGGCCGCGATCACCTCGATCCTGAACCGGATCACCGGGGTTGGCATGACACTGGCAGCGATGCTGATCGTGTGGTGGTTCGCGGCCGGAGCCATCAGCGCCACGTATTTCGATGTGGTGGACGGGTTGCTGACGTCGATCCTCGGCCATTTGATCCTGATCGGGTCGCTGGCGGCACTGTGGTACCATATGCTCAACTCGATGCGCCATCTGGTCTGGGACACGGGCCGCATGATGAATGTCGCGACGGTCGAGAAGACCAGCTACGGCGTCTTTGCCGGCACTGTGGTGCTGACGCTTTTGACCATCATCATCGTTTGAAAGGGGTCTGAGACATGGCATTCAAGACCGATTACGCCCGCGTGCACGGCTCTGGGGCTGCTGGCGAAGGGTCACATCACTGGTGGAGTCAGCGCATCACCGCGATCGCACTCATTCCGCTGACGCTGTTGTTCATCTTCCCCTTTGGCCGCGCCCTCGGGGGCGGGCATGACGCCTTTGTCGCGACCTATTCAAACCTCTGGCACGCGCTGGTCGCGGTTTTGTTCATGATCGCGGCCTTCGCGCATCTTCATCAGGGCTTGCAGGTCGTGATCGAAGATTACGTTTCGGGCAAGGCGGCGCGCACGGCGGCGCTTCTGGCCAACACGCTCTTGTGCTGGGCCTTTGGAGTGGCGGGCGTGCTCTCGGTCGCCACTGTCCTGTTCAGCGGCTGAAGGAAAAGACATGTCTGCTTACAAGATCGAAGAACACTTCTATGATGTCGTGGTCGTGGGTGCGGGCGGTGCAGGCTTGCGCGCGACGCTGGGCATGGCCGAACAGGGGCTGAAAACCGCCTGCGTGACCAAGGTTTTCCCCACCCGCTCGCATACTGTGGCCGCGCAGGGGGGCATCGCCGCGTCGCTGTCGAATATGGGTCCCGATCACTGGCAGTGGCACATGTATGACACGGTCAAGGGCTCGGACTGGCTGGGCGACACGGATGCGATGGAGTATCTGGCGCGCGAGGCCCCCAAGGCAGTCTATGAGCTGGAACATTATGGCGTGCCCTTCTCGCGCACCGAGGATGGCAGGATCTACCAGCGCCCCTTTGGCGGCCACACCACCGAATTCGGCGAAGGCCCGCCGGTCCAGCGCACCTGCGCGGCTGCCGACCGGACGGGCCACGCGATGCTGCACACGCTTTATGGGCAGAGCCTCAAGCAGAAGGCCGAATTCTACATCGAGTATTTCGCGACAGATCTGATCATGTCGGAAGATGGCGTCTGTCAGGGCGTGCTGGCCTGGAAACTCGATGATGGCACGTTGCACCTTTTCAGCGCCAAGATGGTGGTGCTGGCGACGGGCGGCTATGGACGGGCCTATTTCTCGGCCACTTCGGCGCATACCTGCACCGGCGATGGCAACGGCATGATCGCCCGCGCGGGCCTGCCGCTGCAGGACATGGAATTCGTGCAGTTCCACCCGACCGGGATTTACGGCGCGGGCTGCCTGATCACCGAGGGCGCGCGCGGCGAAGGGGGCTATCTGACCAATTCCGAGGGCGAGCGCTTCATGGAACGCTACGCGCCCACCTACAAGGATCTCGCCTCGCGCGATGTCGTGTCGCGCTGCATGACGATGGAGATCCGCGAAGGCCGCGGTGTGGGGCCGAACAAGGATCATATCCACCTGAACCTGTCGCACCTGCCGCCCGAGACGCTCGCCCTGCGCCTGCCCGGCATTTCCGAAAGCGCCCGCGTCTTTGCCGGGGTCGATGTCACCAAAGAGCCGATCCCGGTGCTGTCCACGGTGCATTACAACATGGGCGGGATTCCCACGAATTACTGGGGCGAGGTGCTGAACGCCGATGCCGAGAACCCGACCCGCGTCGCGCCCGGCCTGATGGCGGTGGGCGAGGCGGCCTGTGCCTCGGTACATGGTGCGAACCGGCTGGGCTCGAACTCGCTGATTGACCTTGTCGTGTTTGGCCGCGCGGCGGCCATTCGCGCGGGCCAGGTTGTGGACCCCCAAGCCCCCAACCCGACGCTGAACAAGGCCAGTGTGGACAAGGCGGTTGAGCGCTTTGACCGCTTCCGCAACCTCGATGGCGCCATTCCAACCGCCGAGTTGCGGCTGGAGATGCAGAAAACCATGCAGGCCAATGCCGCCGTATTCCGCACCGAGGAAGTGCTGGCCGAAGGCGTGTCCGAGATGGGCAAGGTCGCCGCCAAGATGGGGGATCTGCAGGTCACCGACCGGTCGCTGATCTGGAACTCGGATCTGATGGAGACGCTGGAGCTGGACAATCTGATGCCCTGCGCGCTGACCACCATCAATGGCGCGCTGGCACGCAAGGAAAGCCGTGGCGCTCATGCGCGCGAGGACTATTCCGAGCGCGATGATGAAAACTGGCGCAAGCATACGCTGGCCTGGGTCACGGACACCAAGGTCGCGCTGGATTACCGCCCGGTCGTCACCGAACCGCTGACCAAGCTGGAAGAAGGCGGGATCGATCTGAAGAAGATCGCGCCAAAGGCGCGGGTGTATTGATCCGCGCGGCCTCTCTCGGCGCGCTGCTGGCGCTGGCGGCCTGCGCAGGTGTGCAGGACCAGATCGCGCGCGATGCCGCGCGCGCCACGGTCCGGCCCGTGCTGGCCGAGCGCTTCCCCGGTGTGCCGCTGGAGCCTGCGAGCGATTGCGTGATCGATAATGCCAGCGCAGGCGAATTGACGCGGCTGGCGCTGGCGGCAGGCCAGCCGACGGTCAGCCCCGAGACCAGCGCGCTGGTGGTCGAGATTGCCACGCGCCCCGAAACGATTAGATGTCTAGCGACGGATGGGCTCGCCCCGTTCCTGACGTAAGGAGACCCCCATGGTCCAGTTTTCCCTTCCAAAGAACAGCCAGATGCGCACCGGCAAGACCTGGCCGAAACCCGAAAGCGGGGGCAAGCTGCGCAAGTTCCAGATCTATCGCTGGAACCCGGATGACGGGAAGAATCCGCAGGTGGATACCTATTTCGTCGACCTTGACGATTGCGGCCCGATGGTGCTGGACGCGCTGATCTACATCAAGACCAAGATCGACCCGACGCTGACCTTCCGCCGCTCTTGCCGTGAGGGGATTTGTGGCTCTTGTGCGATGAATATCGACGGGCAGAACCACCTCGCCTGCATCTTCGGCATGGACGAGGTCAAGGGCGATGTGAAGATCTACCCCTTGCCCCATATGCCGGTGGTCAAGGATCTGGTCCCCGATCTGACCCATTTCTACGCCCAGCACGCCTCGATCAAGCCGTGGCTGGAGACGACATCGAACACGCCCGCCAAGGAGTGGAAACAGTCGATCGAGGATCGCGAGAAACTCGACGGGCTTTATGAATGCGTGATGTGCGCCTGCTGCTCGACCTCCTGCCCCAGCTACTGGTGGAATGGCGACCGCTACCTTGGCCCGGCAGCACTTCTGCACGCCTATCGCTGGATCATCGATTCGCGCGACGAGGCAACGGGCGAACGGCTGGATGACCTGCATGATCCGTTCAAGCTTTATCGCTGCCACACGATCATGAACTGCACCCAGACCTGCCCCAAGGGGCTGAACCCCGCCAAGGCGATTGCCGAAATCAAGAAGCAGATGATCGAGCGGGTGCTCTGAACCGCGCTGCGCGATGGATGGCGGAGCATTGGCACCCGCTGGCTGAGTATTCTGGCACCAAGAAGGGGCGGGTTACGACCATCCGCCCCTTTGGTTTTGTCACGGTCTCTGGCATGATGTCGCATGCGCGAACGCCCGATTGACGTGATATTTCTGAAACTGCTGCTGGCAGTGTCGCTGGCCGGGTTGGGGATAATCGCTCTGGTCATGGCCCGGACCGAGGCGCGCCCCCTGCCCCTGCGTATCGCCCCGCCGCCCGATTTCGAATTGCGCCTGTCCGAAGACGGGCAGGCGTTCGAAATGGCCGGGCAGGTGGATTTCGGGCTGACCGAGGCGCTGCGCCGGAAGGTCGCTGCGCATCCCGAGGTGCGGCGGCTGACGCTCGACAGCCGTGGCGGCTATATTGCCGAGGCGCGCGGGGTGGTGACGGTGCTGCGCGCGCATGGCATCGCAACCCATGTCGAGCGCCATTGCGCCTCGGCCTGCGCGCTGATCTTTGCCGGCGGGGAAGCGCGCACGCTGGCGCCCGAGGCGCAGATCGGGCTGCATGGTTACAGCATTGGCCGGGACCGCCATTTTGGCCTGATCGACCCCGAGGTCGAGATGCAGCGCGACCTCGCCATCTATCGCGCGCAGGGGCTGGAGGAGAGCTTCGTGCTGCGACTCGCCAGCTTGCCGCAAGCGCCGATGTGGTATCCAGACCGGGCCGAGCTGTTTGCCGCGCGCATGATCACTGCGCCCTGATGCCCTCTTGACGCGGCAGCGCAGGACAGCCACTTCTGAACTATGGTGATCATCGTTGGCCTTCTGATCGTTTTCGTAGTCATTCTGATCTGGCAACCGTGGAAGCGGCGCGACTGCCGCTGGCGGCAGGATGCGCGCAAGCTCGCGGACGGGCGGGTGCTGTTCACCTGCGCGGCCTGCGGCGCGGAAATCGCCCTGCCCAAGGGGCGCGAGCCGACACATTGTCTGGCGGGTGAACAATGAGCACAGCCCCGCCCGATGCTGCGGACCGCCGCGCCGCGCCTGCGGTCATTTGCTACCCGACCGAGACCCTGCCTGCCCCGCCGCTGGCGCTTTATGCAAGCGCGCGAATCGGTGCAGTCGAGCAGGCACGCCATATCATCCCGCCGCGCGAAGCGCGGGCCTTTGAACTGCCGGCCGGGCATTTCTGCCGCATCTCGTGCCCCGAGGGTTCGCAGGTGGGCGATCTGAACCTCTTTGCCGCGCGCAACCTGTCCGAGCGGTTCTTTTCCGGCAAGACCCGCGCGCTTCATGGCAGCCATGTCACAACCGGCGCGCGGCTCTGGTCCTGCCTGCCCTGGCTGCGCCCGATGGCCACGATCACCGCCGATTCGCTGGCCTGGTATGGGGTCGATGCGGACGGAGGACGCGTTCATGACGTGATCGGCACCCGCTGCGACCCCTATACGCACACGCTTCTGAGCGGCGGCGAGTACCACCAGTGCTGCCACTCGAATCTGGCCCGCGCGCTCGGGGCGCATCTGGGCCACCCCGCGCAGGAGGTCGAGCATCATGTCCATGATGTGCTCAATGTCTTCATGTGCACGGGATTCACCCGCGACACTGGTCAGTATTTCATGAAGGCCAGCCCCGCGCGGGCGGGCGACTATCTGGAGTTCTTCGCCGAGATCGACCTCTTGGGGGTTCTCTCGGCCTGTCCGGGCGGCGATTGCGGGGCGGAACACTCATCCGATGCGGCCCTCTGCCACCCGCTTGAGGTCACGATCCTGTGCCCACCCGCGGGCGCGCTGGCTGGCTGGGAAAGCCCCGCCCCGAGCGGCTATTCGCGTCAGCACGGTGCCCCGCGCACGGCATATTGACCAGCGCCCGTTTCCCCTACATAGAAACGCCATGACAGAGCTTTCGCATATCCGCAATTTCTCGATCGTGGCGCATATCGACCACGGCAAATCCACGCTGGCCGACCGGTTGATCCAGATGACCGGCACCGTGTCCGACCGCGACATGAAAGAGCAATTGCTGGACGCGATGGATATCGAGCGCGAGCGCGGCATCACCATCAAGGCCAATACGGTCCGGATCGACTACACGGCGCAGGATGGCGAGACCTATGTGCTCAACCTGATCGACACGCCGGGCCATGTCGATTTCGCCTATGAGGTCTCGCGCTCGATGCGCGCGGTCGAGGGCTCGCTGCTGGTGGTCGATGCCAGCCAGGGCGTCGAGGCGCAGACGCTGGCCAATGTCTACACCGCCATCGAGGCCGATCACGAGATCGTCCCGGTCCTCAACAAGATCGACCTTCCGGCAGCCGAGCCCGACCGCGTGCGCGAACAGATCGAGGATGTGATCGGGCTGGATGCCTCGGACGCGGTGCTGATTTCGGCCAAGTCGGGGCTGGGGATACCCGATGTGCTGGAGGCCATTGTGCAGCGCCTGCCCGCGCCCAAGGGCACGCGCGACGCGCCGCTGAAAGCCATGCTGGTCGATAGCTGGTATGACCCCTATCTGGGCGTGGTGGTGCTGTTCCGGGTCATGGATGGCGTCATCCGCAAGGGCGACCAGATCAAGATGATGCAGACCGGGGCGAAATACGGCATCGACAAGCTCGCCGTTCTGAAACCCGCCATGGTCGATGTGCCCGAGCTTGGCCCCGGTGAAATCGGCGTGCTGACCGCCTCGATCAAGCAGGTGCGCGACACCAAGGTCGGCGATACGATCACGCATGAGAAAAAAGGCTGCGAGACCCCCCTGCCCGGCTTCAAACCCTCGGTGCCGGTGGTGTTCTGCGGCCTCTTCCCGGTTGATTCCGCCGAATTCGAGGATCTGCGCAACGCCATCGAGAAGCTGGCGCTGAATGACGCGTCCTTCAGCTACGAGATGGAAAGCTCCGCCGCGCTGGGCTTCGGCTTCCGCTGCGGGTTTCTGGGGTTGTTGCATCTGGAGGTCATCCGCGACCGGCTGGAGCGCGAATATGGCATCGACCTGATCACCACGGCGCCCTCGGTGGTCTATCACGTCCATATGCGCGACGGCGAATTGCGCGAATTGCATAACCCCGCCGACCTGCCGGACCTCACCCATGTCGACCATATCGAAGAGCCGCGCATCAAGGCCACGATCCTTGTGCCCGATGACTACCTGGGCGATGTGCTGAAACTCTGTCAGGACCGGCGCGGGATCCAGCAAGAGCTGACCTATGCAGGCAGCCGCGCGATGGTGGTCTATGACCTGCCGCTCAACGAGGTGGTGTTCGATTTCTATGACCGGCTGAAGTCGATCACCAAGGGCTATGCATCCTTCGACTATGAGATCACCGGCTACCGGCAGGACAATCTGGTCAAGATGCAAATCCTCGTCAATGACGAGCCGGTGGATGCGCTGTCGATGATGGTGCACCGCGACCGGGCCGAGGGCCGGGGCCGCGCGATGTGCGAGAAGCTCAAGGACCTGATCCCGCGCCACATGTTCAAGATCCCGATTCAGGCGGCCATCGGCGGCAAGGTGATCGCGCGCGAGACTTTGGCGGCGCTGCGCAAGGATGTGACCGCGAAATGCTATGGCGGGGATGTGACGCGGAAGAAGAAATTGCTGGAAAAGCAGAAGGCTGGTAAGAAGAAGATGCGGCAGTTCGGGAAGGTGGAGATCCCGCAGCAGGCGTTTATTTCGGCGTTGAAGATGGATTCTTAACCCGAGCCTTCTTGTTCTCATCCGAACCGAGGCTGAACGATAACTCTCCCTTATCGTTGCGCCAGTATGCAGAGATTGGTATCTTGAACAAGATCGCCAAGACAAACACGATCAAAACTCCGAAGATGACCAATTGTAAAATTGGGAAGTCTGTCACTAGCTTTCTCCTATTTCTGCTTTGCATCGCGAAGGAATGTTGCCCTTTGATAATCCTTCGCTAGCATTGCCGCATTGTAAGCGAGTTCCGGCGAAACATCATACCAGGCAGAGATGTCATTAAATGACTCAGTACCATTAAGTTCTGTCACCGGAACTAGGAACGCATAACTGTAGCAGTCGGCCTCTTCTTCTAAATCCAAGTTCCTTGCTTTCCTCGCTAGTTTGTCTTCAAAAGCACCTTCTTTTCGATCATGAGCAGCCCTTCGAGATGTAGAGCTATCTACGCTTTTGGTGCGAGCAATTAGTTTATGGCGATGATTGAGTGGACTTAG
>SKIF01000019.1 GCA_007116575.1 Paracoccaceae bacterium | reverse complement strand
GGGGTGGTGCCGGGGTCGGAGTTTCGGCCACTTCCGCCGGGGCTGGCGGTGCCGGGCGGTCGGGGCGCGTTTGCGGGCGCGGGCTGATCTCGGGGGCCATCGCCGCGCGCTCGGTTGAACTCTCGTCGGTCTCGGTTGCCTCGGTCACGATTTCGGTCGTGGCCTCGGGCGGTGCTGTTTCCGCGCGCTCGGGTTCGGGCAAGGCGGCCTCGGGCTCTGGTTCGGCTTCGGGCCGGGTTGCCGGGGCTGCGGCCATATCCATCTCTGCGCCGTCGGGCGGGGCCTCGCTCGGCGTGGGCGCGACACGGTCTACCGGGCGCGGGCGCGGGCGCTGGCTCGCACCGGGGGTGGGCAGGGGTGAAAAGACGACCCCGGTCGAAGGTGGCTCTTGTACGGGTTCAGGCTCGGGTTCAGGCTGCGCGGCCTGCGGCTCTGGCTCGGGCTGTGCGGGCTGTACGGGCTGCGGCTCGTGTTCGGGCTCTGGCCGGATCGGCTCGGGCGCGCGGATCTCGGGGTCGGGCCGGGGCGCAGGTTCGGGCTCGGGCTGCGGCGCGGGCGCAGGGGCCTGCGGCTGCGTCAGTGCCGCGAATTCCTCGGCTGTGATCAGCGAAACATCGGCCACTGGCACGCGCGGGGCGCTGTCAGGGGTCTGAAACAGGTCAAAGATCATCACCCAGACGATCAGGCCAAGATGCGCCACCCCCGAGACTTTCTGCCCCGTGTCCATCCGTGTCCAGAGATCGCTGGCCGCCCCCATTGTCTGGCCTTGTCCTGTCTTGCTCAGTCGGACGCGCCGTCAAAACGCGGCCCGCCCTGTTCGGTCACCAGACCGATATTGTTGAACCCGCCCGAGTTCAGCGCCCCCATCACCTGCACCACACGCTCATAGGGAATGGCACCATCCGCGCGCAGGAAAACCCGGTTGTCGCGCCGCTCGGCGGCGATGGCGCGCAGTTGCGCGACAAGCTGGCTGGCCTCCACCTCGGAGGACATGATCATCACCGCGCCATCGGCCGTCAGCGTGACCGAGAGTGGTTCCTCCTGCTCGGCGGGCAGCGCATCGGCTGCGGTGCGCGGCAATTCGATCGGCACGCCCACGGTCAGCATCGGGGCCGCGACCATGAAGATGATCAAGAGCACCAGCATCACATCGACAAAGGGCGTGACGTTGATCTCGGACATGCGCGCGGCCCCGCCGCGCCGCCTGCGCCGCCCGGTGCCGCCCCCCTTCTTGACGAATTGCGCCCCCATCAGGCGGCATCCAGCTGGCGCGACAGGATGGTGTTGAACTCATCCGCGAATGCCTCGAACCCCGAGATGATCGCGTCGCTGTCGTCCGTCAGCTTGTTATAGAAGATCGTCGCCGGAATCGCGGCCAGCAGCCCCAGCCCGGTGGCCAGAAGCGCCTCGGCGATACCGGGGGCGACCACGGCGAGGTTCGTGGATTGCGCCAGCGCGATTTCCTCGAAGGCGTGCTTGATCCCCCAGACCGTGCCGAACAGCCCGATGAAGGGCGAGGCAGAGCCCACCGAGGCCAGAAAGGTCAGCCCCGAGGTCAGATCGCGCGACTCCTTGGTGATCGCCACATCCATCGACCGGTCGATCCGCGCCACGGCACCGGGGATCAGCGCGCCATCGGGGCGGTGCGAGCGCCGCCATTCTGTCATGCCCGCAACAAAGACCCGCTGCGGCGAGGTCGCAGGCGCAGGGCCGATCTGGTCATAAAGCTCGTCCAGCGGCTCGCCCGACCAGAAGGCGGATTCGAAATCCTCGGCCTCGGCGCGGGCGCGGCGATAGACGAGATGTTTCTGAATGATGATCGCCCAGGACCAGAACGAGGCCACGATCAGGATGATCATGACAAGTTGCACGGTCAGGGTGGCGCGCGCAAACAGCGCCAGCAGCGAGAAGTCAATCTCCTGCGTCATCGTCAGGGGGGTCGGGTCCATGGTTCTGCTCACTCAAACTGGGCCGCTCTCGTGGCGGCTTTGCGCGCGATCATACAGCAAAGCAAGCGACAGACCAACACAAGCGCGTGACGCCTGGGCGATAATCTATGCCCCGGATGGGGGATTTCCGCCGATCCGGTCGAGCAGCGCGCGCGGCAGGGGCTGCGGGCGGCCGCTCTCGCCCAGACAGACCAGCGTCACCTCTGCCTCGAAAAGCGTCTTCCCCCCGCGAAGCACGCATTGGCGCAACACCATCCGCGCGCCGGAATGCGATTGGTACTCGGTCGTCACGTCCAGCAGATCGTCGAACTGCGCAGGCGCGCGGTAATCGGCCACCACCCGGCGCACGGCGAAGACGCCTTCACCGGCGGCCTTCATCGCCGCCTGATCCAGCCCCAGCGCGCGCACCCATTCACTGCGCCCGCGCTCGATGAATTTCAGGTAATTGGCGTAATAGACGATGCCCGCGAGGTCGGTATCCTCGTAATAGACGCGGATCGGGTGGGTATGGGTCATTTGGTGTTGTCCGTCTTGATCAGCCCTGAGAAGCCCGCAACGGCGAGCAAAGTCAGCGCCCAGCCCATTGCGATATGAAACCATAGATACCAGCGTGCGAGCATCCCGAAGGGCTTTGTGTCGTCGGGAATCCAGTAGCTTTGCATCTCCAACGAGACGACGGGGAAGAGCGTGTCGGCGGAATAGAACAGTGCGTTGAAATGCGGGTAGGACTCACCTTCGGGCTGGGCGCGGAAACACGCCACTTGCGTTGTATGTGACGCCCAACGCCGCGCGCCATATTCAGCGCATTCGACCCAAGAAGGATGAACCTGAATCTGCGGAAGGTTTGGCTTGATCTCGCCCATCCAGCTCACAAGGAAGAAAGCGACCGTTCCAAAGACCCACATGGGCAGCAAGCCCCTCCAAAGCGCATCCAGCGGCTTTCGGCCATAGCCAACCAGAAAACCGAGCGCATTGTCCCATTTGCGCTTTGCCCATAGCCGCGCAGCACCATAGGCAATCTTCGCTTTGCGCTTGAACGCTTTTGTGCGTTCAAGGGGCTCCGCCACCTTGCCGCGCAACGCCACCAATTCGCGCTCTTCTCGCGCACGATCCGCCATGCGCTGCAAGCGTTCCTTCTCGATCAGGATTTCCCGCGCATCCGCCCCATGCCCCATCTCGCGCAGCACTTTGGCGCAATGCTCATAGGGGTCGGGCCAGAAGTCTTGGCCGTATTTCTTGGGCTGTTGCAGAGCGAGCCAGTCAATGCGGCCTTGTGCATCGGTCGGAGAACCGCCCAGAAACGCCCCATAGCGGCAGCGATCAAGACGCAATTCAGGCGGCCAGGAGGCCCGATCATCACAGATTGATCCAAAGGAAGCATCGTTCAGATCAATGCAGCCGCTGGCCTCGGCCCCTTCGCGCCAAAAAAATGCACCTGCGACTTTTGCACCGTCACAGCACAGCGCGTCGTTCACCGCTTGCAACTTTGCGCCCTCGCAGTCCAGATTGCCCCCCAGCCGCGCGCCCAGCAGGCGCACTTCGCCTGCGATTGTGGCCCCGCTTAGAAAGACGCTGCCCTCTACCCGCATCCTGTCACAAGACAGCGCGTTGCCCTTGGCCTGCAACGCCGCGCCGATGCAGGACAGATTGCCTCCCAGCCGCGCGCCCAGCAGCCGCACTTTTCCTTCGATTGTCGCCTTGCGTAGAAAAACGCCGCCCTCGGCCTGCATCCCGTCACAACTCAGCGCCTTGTTCTCGGCCTTCAAGTTCGAGCCATCGCAGTCCAAGCTGCCACCCAGCTTCGCGCCCAGCAGCCGCACTTCGCCTCCGATTGTGGTACTGCCGAGAGAGATGCTGCCCTCGGTCTGCAAGCCATCTGCCATGATTTCGGCTTTCACATCGGACCCGTTCAGAAAAAAGTTCTTGATTTTGGCTGAACGCAGGATGATCGGGTCAGGGATACGGCAGTCAAAAAGCCCAAGATCATGCGGCAGGGTGGCCCCTTCCAGATCAAGCCCTTTGGTGTCTTCGCTGTTCTCCTCATCACCGTCAATATACGCCCCTGCAACCCGCAACCCCGTTTCTGGCAGACGGCAGTCCTCGCAGCCGCCAAGGGCGAGGTAGCGGATGAATGTGGCGCGCAGATTTAGGGTTTTGTTTTTGTCGTCAGGGACGCCCCCTGAAATCTCAGTGGTTTTGCGATTGCCCTTTTGTAGCTCTTTGACCAATTCGGCCTCGGCGGGCCGCAACGGCTCAAAATCCGCCAGCACCGTCTTCATTGCATCCCACCCATCCGCGCCGCCAAGCGTAGCGCATGGGCGGGGTCCGTGGCCACCGCAGGCAGCACCGGGTCATAGGCCGCGCGGATCAGCGCGCCGATCTCGGGGCGCAGGATGGTGGTGCCATCGGCCACGGCCAGCGCGGAGCGGTCGGTAAAGGCCGTGTCGGACCACAGCAGGATCACCTGCACCGCCTGACTCAGTGCCAGTGTCTCGGCGGGCACATCGGCCAGCGCGTCATCCATGCGGATGAAGACAAAGGCCGCCTTGATCGCACCCTCCTCATCAAACCGGAAGACGCGGTACTGGTTGGCCTCCGCCGCCTGCAGCCGCGCCACCAGCGGCCCCAGCCCCTCGATCAGCCGGTCCAGCCCCGGCACCTCCAAGAGCTCGCCCCAGTCGCGGAAGAAGAACACCATCAGGTTCGCGCCAAGCTCGGGGTCGGTCTCGGCCATCTTGTGACCGGCCAGCGCCACCACCGCCTCGATCGCGCCCTTGATCGTGGCCAGCGTGTCATCGGCGACGCCGAACACCACCGGCACGATCGGCCGCCCCCAGCGCGCGCAGAGGAACTGGCCGTCGGAGCGGGTGAAAAACCGGGCGATGTCATCGTTTTGCATGGGGGTTTGCATAGGCGAGGGGCGGCGGGCGCGCAAGCCTCTCACAATCGCGTGACAGGCTCGCGCGCACAGGGTATAGCCAGCCAGAGAGGAAACGCATGGGTATCTGATGCGGCGGGTGGTGATCGGACTGGGGCTTGTGTTGGCGCTGCTGCCAGCTACCGCGCAGGCGCAACTGCGCGCGAGTGACGGGGTGGCGGCGCTTGAAGCCGGTGATCCGGTGCGCGCCCGCGAGATCTGGGAGCGGCTGGCCGCGCGGGGCGATCTGCTGGCGCAATACAATCTCGGTGTGTTGGCGCTCGAGAGCGACCCCGAGGAGGCCCGGCGCTGGCTGGGTATGGCGGCGCGCGAGGGCCATCTTCCGGCGCAGCGCCTGCTGGGCGGCCTCGCGTTTGAGACCGGGGAGTGGCGCACGGCGCGGCGCTGGTTCCGGCCAGTTGCGCAGGCGGGCGAGGCGCAGGCGCAACTGGCGCTGGCCATGCTGCTCGATCAGGGTCTGGGAGGGCCGGTCAACCGCAGCGGCGCGGCGCTCTGGTATGTGCGCGCCGCTGATCAGGGGCTGCCCGAGGCTGCCTTTGCCCTTGGCGCCCTGCGCGCCGAGGAGGGGGAGGCCGAGGCTGCCGCCCGCGCCTTCGCACAGGCCGCAGAAGCGGGGCATGCGCCCGCGATGCACAATCTGGCGTTCGCCTATGCGCGGGGCGAGGGGGTGGCGCAGGACCCCGCCCGCGCCCGCGCGCTCTATCTGCAGGCCGCGCAGGCGGGTCATGCGCCCGCCATGCACAACCTCGCGCTGATGCAGGCGCGCGGGCAGGGGGGTGAGAGGCGTTTCACACCCGCGCTGGCCTGGGCGCTGAACGCGCGCGACGCAGGCCACGCGCCGTCCGAGGCACTGGTCGAGGCCTTGCGTGAAGAGATGGCAAGCGAGGCGGTTGCGGCGGCAGAGGCCATGGCGCAGGCGTGCCGGACGGGTGCGGAGGGTTGCGACTAGGGGCAGGGCCGGGGCATCTGCGTGGATCGCGATGTGCGTGCTGAACGCCCGTGGCCGCGCCGTTCTGCACCTTGGCGGGTTCGGCTTTTTGTCATGGCCGCTGGCCCCAGCCAATGTCAGGGCCATTCATCTGACGTGAATGGCCCTGACCGCCCCGATCTGCCTGCATTGTTACGGGAGAGCTGTGCAGGTTTGCCGGGGCTCGGGATTGCGCATCTGCGTCGGCCAGACTTTTGTTATGCGCAATTTCGATGTGGCCGGGTGCCTGTCCCGACGCGCTGACGCGCTCCAGTCGCGCGCTCAGTCGGCCTGTGATCCGATACCAGATCCCATAGGCAGCGATCAGGATGAAGCACACCTGAACAACGAATGCCGCCAGATTGAAGGCAGTGGTCAGGCTGGCAAGCACACAACTTGCCGCAAAGAGCTGCATACAGGGGTAAAACACCCCATTGCCGCAGATTCGTCCGGACTGAACCAGAAAGAACATGCCGACATAGGTACAACCGCCAATCACACCCGTGATCTGAAGATAGACATGGATCTGCTGCGACAGGATATCCAATGCTGGCCAGTCGATCACAGCGGTCATGGTGAGCTCCAGTGATAGCGTCTAAATTGCGGGCTTTGAAATTCTCCGCTCTCTCACTATCGCCATCACCTGTCATGGCCGCGCGATCTCACCGTCAATGTATCGTCAATCTGTCTGAAGGCTGATAAAGTTTTCCGGCTCGCGTAGAGTTGCGCGACCGAATCCCAGGCATACGGATCAACAGGTTGAACGAAGAGCGTGTCACACTGAAAGTCCTGAGTGGCGCGTGGATCGACCAGCATGCGGGCGGGTTGCGGATGACCGCGCGCAAGAAAGTTGCGCTGCTGGCCTATCTTGCGCTCGACCGGCGCAGTGCGCCGCGCGATCTGCTGGCCGGGTTGATCTGGGGCGATGTGTCGGATGCCAAGGCACGTTCGTCGCTCAGGCAGGCGTTGTCGGAACTGCGCAGCCAGCATCCGGCGCTGGGCAGGGCGCTGCTGATCGACCGCACCATGGTCACGCTTGACCCGGCGCATCTGATCGTCGAGACGGATCTGATCCTTGACGAGATCCGTCAGGGACGTCTGCCCGCTGCCTTGCGCGGTGGCGGGGAAACCATCAATGATATCCTCTATGGTTTCGAAAGCATCGGGTCGCGCTATGCCGATTGGGTCCATGAGATCCGCAAGACCTATGGCGACCGTATCCTGACTGCCCTGACCGAGGCGGCGGGGCGCACCGATCTGCCCGCTGCGTTGCGCATGGATTTTGCCGAGGCCGCCCTGGCACTCGACCCGCTGGGCGAGATCCAGTGTCGTTATGCCATGCGACTGGCGACAGAGCTGGGCGATATCGGCAAGGCGCTTCAGATCTACGCGGCCTTCTACGCCAAGATGGAAGCCGAACTGGATATGGAGCCGTCCCTCGAGACGCAGGACCTTGCGGTGGACATCAAGTTGGGCAGTGCAAACGCCCCGAGCGCGCCTGTTTCTGGCCCTGCAGCCATACCGCCAGCGACACTGCGCAACCATGGCCGTCCGATTCTGGCGGTCCTGCCGATGCGGCCGCGCGGCCCGGAACCGATTGCCGGTTTCCTTGCCGAAATGCTGGTCGACAACATCGTGATGCGAATGACGCGCATCCGCGACATTGCCGTGATCTCGCGCGTCTCGATCCGTCACCTGTCCGAACGCCCCGATGTCGCGCAGGTGCTGCAGCAGGATCTGTGCGTGCGCTATGTGATCAGCGGGACGATGCGCCGCGAGGGCGAGACCTATTTCCTGAATGTCGAACTGTCGAAGATCGACGAGGGGCTGATCCTGTGGGTGGAACATTACGAGACTGCTGCCGCGGATCTGTCACGCGCGCAAAGCCGTATCGCCGATGAGGTGGTCAACCGGATTCTGCCCAACCTGCACCTGGCCGAATTGCGCGATGCCCATCTGATCGAACTGGACCATCTCAGTGCCTATCAGCATGTGCTGCGTGCACAGGAACTGGTCTATTCGCTGCGGCGCTCGAAATTCGAAGATGCGGGCGTGCAGTTGCAGCAGACAGTGCAGACCTGGCCGGATTTTGCGCCTGCTCAGGTTGTGATGGCGGACTGGTTCAGCCTGCGCGTCGGGCAAGGCTGGTCGCCCGACGCCGCGCAGGACATCGCGCAGATCAACCGGCATCTGGAAAACGCCTTGCAGAGTGAACGCCGCAATGGCCGCGCGCTGGCCATGCTGGGGCATAACAAGGCGATCTATGCGCGCCGCCATCTCGAGGCGAATATCCTGTTCGAAGAAGCCCTGTCCGCCGCGCCGGGTGATGCGGAAACCCTGATGTGGACAGGCCCGAACCTGGCGTTTTCCGGTCGCGAGCAAGAGGCCATCGAACGGCTGGAACATGCCCGAGCGCTGAACCGCAACGACCCGCTGGGCTTTCGTGCGGATCATTTTCTGGCGATTGCCTGCTTTGCTGCGGGTCAGATGGAAAAGGCCGCGCAATTCGGGCTGGCCTCGGCCATGCGCAACGGGCTTTACACATCAAACCTGCGCCTGACCGCTGCTGCCTGCGCGGCCACCGATCAGATGGACACCGCGCAAGAGATGGCGGCGCGCGTCATGGCCCTTGAGCTAGAGTTCCGCGTGTCCAGACTGGTGGCCAACCATCCCTTCCGCGACCCGGCAAAACGCGCGCTCTATGGCGAATTGCTGGCAGCCGCGGGCCTGCCGAACTAGGCATAAAGCACCGGTTTAGAAAGATTATTTTTCAAATTGATCGGCTGCCTTCGTTACATTGACGATAGCTTGACGCTTGCAGTGGAATAACCGTTCGCAAAAGATCTGCGAAGGGAGAGGGCAATGTTTGGCTTTATGAACGGCGGCATGAACGGCGGCATGAACGGCGGCATGAACGGTGGCATGAATGGCGGCATGAATGGCGGCATGAACGGCGGCATGAATGGCGGCATGAACGGTGGCATGGCTGCAGGCCCGCAAGCAGGCCCGGGCGGCACCGCGCCGGGGGTCTTGCCGTTTGACGGTGCCCTGGGGGTGAGCGAGATCGACGCGCTTGTCGTTCCCGTCGGGGCCAGTTTCCCGAAATCAAGCTGGACCCCTGACCTGCGGGCGCAGCTTGTTCTTGGGGAATTCGGCGCGACAGGCTGGCGGCAGATCAACGAAGACGAGACATTGCCCGGCGAAAGGTGGCAGCATGTCAGCGGCTTCACGCTTGCCCCGCCCTCGCTGGAGATACCGGGGAATCTCGAAGCGGAGCTTGCCCTTCTGATGGAGCGCAGCCAGTTCCAGCGCAATGGCGCGCGCATGGCCGAAATCGCGCATCAGGCCGACAATGCAATCGACTACTGGACAAACCTGTTGTCACTCACTCCGGCGAACAAACCAGCCACCATGGCGCTGATGATCTCCGGGTTCGCGATCGGTCAGATGGTCGGCATGTATTTCAAGGATTTCTTCCATCGCGCGCGTCCGGCGCATTACCTGCCCACACTGATGACCGTGCTGCCGACGCCCGCGCATCCGGCCTTTCCGTCCAATCACGCGCTGCAGAACGAACTGGTGGGCCTTTTGGCATTGCGCTGCCTGCCCGACAGCCTGAAGGCCAGTTACGAGGATGCGATCACGACGCTGGCCTATCGCATCGGTGAAAACCGCGAGATTGCGGGCGTGCATTTCACCCAGGATTCGGATGCGGGCCGCCAGATCGCGCGCTGGCTGGACCGGGAGTTTTTGGGCAAACTGGACACAGTGCAATCCCTCGTTGCCGAGGCCCGCGAAGAGTGGCAGGTCAACGGCAAGGTCATGTTGCGCAACCTGCCCTATGCCGCCCCGGTCTTTCCCAGCGAGGCAGCGGTCGCCAATTTGCCCAGAACCCCGGAGTCAATGGTGGTCATATGATCATGTTCGGAACCTGCACTCCCAGCCCCGACGCACTCAATGCGATCTGCGAGGCGCGCCGCTGCGAAAATGCCGCTCCGCCGCTTGAGGGGGCGCCATCCCAACGCCGGAAGGCACTGGCACCAATCCGGCTGGATGCGGGCGTCGCCCCGCACTGGTCCCCGCGCGATCAGTTCGGCCGGGGCACCTGCGTGGCCTTCGCGACCCTTGCCGCAGTGGAGCTGTACCGCGCCCTGCGCGACGACATGCCGCCCGAACGCCTGTCCGAACAATTCCTGCATGAGCGCATGATCACAGCCCATGCCTTGCCCGAAGACGAGGCGATCGACCTGCCGCAGGGTGGTGTCCTGCTGCGCCAGGCCCTGCATGCGCTGGAAGAAGACGGTGTCGTCGGTTCGGAACATGCCCCTTACAAGCCCTTCGTGGCAGACTCGAACGGTGCAGACGAGGCCCGCCAGTCGGAACTGCTTGCCATGAGCACGCGGATCGCGTGTCGCGCCTATGGCACCATCGGCAACCCGCAGAGCCTTGATGCCGCGCGCATAGACCCGATCCAGCCCGGGCAGATGACGGCGCAGAAAATCCTCGATTTTCTGAAGCTGGGGCTTCCGGTCGCGATCGGGGTGCCGTTGTTTCGGCACCCGAGCGGTCTGAGCAACTGGGTTCTGCCTTCGGCGCTGCGCAGCGGACTCGTGACCTGTCCTGACGACGCCCATGCCCCGCCATTGGGCGGGCCACGCGCAGATGGGCATGTGGTCTGCATCACGGGTTTCACACCATCGACCTCGGATCCGCTGGGCGGGTGGTTCGTGTTTCGCAACAGCTGGGGGCTGGACTTCGCATCGCATTCCGCGACGGACGAGGCCGAGCCGAGGGCGGGCCTGCGCGGCTACGGACTGATCTCGGCGACGCATGTGAACAATTACTGCTGGGAATATCTCGTGCCGGTTCCGGAAGGCGCAGACCCTTTGTCATGACCCCGAGGGCCAGCTCGGCTTTCGGGAGCCGGGTCTGACAGCGCATCCTGCTGTGATCGGAGTCAGCGACATGAAACGCCCTGCGGCCCCGGATGTCACGGTGTCGCGCGCGCGCGTGGTGGCTCGGGTTCCCCGTGCGCTGGACTTCCGCGACCGAAGTCAGCGCATCTGGCTGGGCCTTGACCGGGCAGCGCGCATATCACATCAGTGCTTCGCGGATTGGTGCCAGACCGCTCAAGCCCTGCATTTTCGGGCTCGCGGGGCAATGGGCAGTGCCGCGAATAGACCACGCGGTGCGCGTCGGTCCATCCACGGCTACCCTGGTGTCCTCGACTCTGCGGCTGGTTTCGCCCAGCCTCAGGTCAGGATCAGACGGTTTCGCGCGAGCGGCCTGCATCAGAGTTGGAACGGCAACCAGGCGGGACATTCCAAAAGACAGTGGAGAAGATCACGAGAACCAGAGCCATTGGACTGGGGGCAACCCCCGCGGCCATGGCGGTGTTGTCAGCGCCATTGCTGGCGCAAGAGCGGGTCCCCTCGCTCGAGATATTCACCACCACCGAATCCTATGATCCGATCCGCTATGAAGGTGCTTTCATCATTGCCGATGCCTGGCGTGAGCTTGGCCTTGACGTGACTGTCACCCCGCTGGAATTCCGCACCCTGCTGGACCGATTCTATTCCGAGCAGGGTTTTGACGCCACCATCCTCGGTTGGTCGGGCCGGGTGGACCGGCTGGACCCGCAGTACTTCCTCGGCACGCTGGACTGAACCGCCCCGGGTTTACCGGAGAGTAAAACACTCGAAGGATGAGCCCTATGACAAAGAATCGACACACCCCCGCCTATCCGGCTGAGCTGCGTGAACGTGGTGTTCGGCTTTTCCGAGAGAACCGCGCTGATTGTGCCAGCGGTTCAAGCAGGTCCGCGCAGCGGATCAAACGGTCCGGGGGACCGTTTGAATGCGCGGAACGCAACCTATAAGGCCATCGCGCCGAAGCTTGGCTGTTCACCGGACAGCCTACGCGTCTGGTGTCAGCAGGCCGAACGCGATGCCGGAATCGGGAGCCATCCACTCCATCAGTGGCGTTCCCATGGCTCGATCTATGTGGCCTTCATCATCGACGTTTTTGCGCGCAAGATTGTCGGCTGGCGCGTCTCGACGTCGATGACGACCGGCTTCGTTCTCGACGCCCTAAGCCAGGCCATCTGCCAGAGGGCGCCATCTGAGGCGGACAAGCTGATCCATCACAGTGATCGCGGCAGCCAATACCTGTCGATCCGATACACCGAGCGGCTGGCCGAGGCCGGGATTGATACTTCGGTGGGCAGCG
>SKIF01000088.1 GCA_007116575.1 Paracoccaceae bacterium | reverse complement strand
CCGCGGATCATGTCGATGCCGTGGTTATACGCGCCCACAGCGTCGCCCGCCTCGGCTGCGCGGCGGCTCCATTCGGTGGCGCGGTCGGGGTCCTCGTCGGCGCCAAGCCCGTTATGGTCAAGCTGGCTCATCCAGTTCATGGCCTGCGTCCAGCCCGCGTTGGCACAGGCCTCGAAGATGACGCGCGCCTGTTCGTGGCGCCCGCCCTTGGTCGCCAGATACCCATTGGCGCAGACGATCATGTCCACATCGCCGCGCCGTGCGCGCTCGACCAGCCGCTCAAGCGTCATTTCTTCGGGGTTGGTGGTGCCATATTGCGAGAAATCCTCGTCCTCCGCCATGGCAGGCAGGGCGAGCAGCAGCAGAGGGGCAAAGGCGCGCATGTCAACTCCTTTGGGTCAGCGGGTCTTGCGGGTCATGATACCACGGGCCGGGTCGAACCCCCAAAGCGCCAGCCCGAGAAAGACCGCGAAGGTCAGCGCGACCCAGCCCAGAGCCTCGGCATTGAGGCGCAGGTAAAGCGCGAAGCGGATCAGTTCGACCGCATGGGTGAAGGGATTCCAGGCGCAAATATCGCGCAAAAGCGTCGAGGATTCGGCCATCCGCCACAGCGGATAGAGCGCGGTGGAGAGAAAGAACACCGGGAAGATGACGAAATTCATCACGCCTGCGAAATTCTCGAGTTGCCGGATCGTGGAGGCCAGAAACAACCCCACCGCCCCCAGCATCAGCCCCGCGACCAGGAGCGCGGGCAACACCCAGAGATACCCCATCGGGGGCAGCCGGATGCCGAAAGCATAGGCGATGGCCAGAAAGGCATAGGCTTGCAGAATCGACACCAGCACCCCGGCCAGCAGCTTGCAGAACAAAAGCCACCAACGCGGCAGGGGCGCAGTCAGCAAGAGCCGCATCGAGCCCATCTCACGGTCATAGACGAGGCTCAGGGCCGATTGCATCGCGTTGAACAACAGGATCATCGCCACCAGCCCCGGCACGATATAGACCTCATAGGTGATATAGGTCTGGTAGGGCGGTGTGATCGACAGGCCAAGCGCGGCGCGGAACCCGGCGGCAAAGACCAGCAGCCAGACCAGCGGGCGCACCAGCGCCGCGAGAAACCGTTCGCGCTGGGTCAGGAAACGCAACGCCTCGCGTTGCAGGATGGCCGAGAGGGCGCGCAGATAAAGGCTCATGCGGCGACATCCTCGGTCAGGGCAATGAAATGCCTCGCCAGCCCGTTTTCCGGCGCAAGGTCGCGGGCCTGCCCGGTTTGCAGAATTTCGCCGTGATTGAGGATCAGCACTGTGTCATCGGGGCTGACTGCGTCCACCAGATGCGTGGCCCAGAGCACGGCAAGCCCGTCCTCGCGTGCCAGCGCATGGACATGGGTGGTGATGGCGGTACGCGCGCGCGCATCCAGCCCCACGGTCGGCTCATCCAGCAGCAAGAGGCGCGGGCGATGCATTAGCGCGCGCGCAATCTCCAGCCGCCGCCGGTGCCCGCCATTGAGATCGCGCGCTCTCTCGCCCGCGCGCTCGGCCATGTCGAGCCTTTCCAGAACCTCCTGCGCGCGCGCCGCACTCTCGCGCCGGGACAGCCCGTGCAGCGCGCCGAAATAGGCCAGATTGCGCGCGACACTCAGGTCAAGGTCCAGCGTCATCTGCTGGAACACCACCCCCATCTGTGCAAGTGCGGCGTGCGGGGCTTGCTGCAAATCCTGCCCCATCACGGCAATCCGGCCCTGACGCGCCACAAACAGCCGTGTCAGAAGCGCGAAAAGCGTCGATTTGCCCGCGCCATTCGGTCCCAGCAGGGCGCAGAATTCGCCCGGCACAACGCGAAAAGAGACCCCTTTCAGCGCCTCTTTCCGGCCATAGCGGAAACTCAGACCAGCGACGGCGAGCGCGTCCATCAGCCCTCGGCCGGGCGGTAGGCGGCACCCCAGGGGAAGCGGCCAACCTGGATTGTCTTGATCGGCTCCTCGCGCACCAGATCGATCACGGTTACATCACCCGACACGCCATTGGTGGTAAAGAGCAGCGTTTCGTCCTTCGACATCGCCATATGCCAGACCCGGCGGCCCACCTGATGGTATTTGACGACCTCGTAATTCTCGATATCCACCACGGCAATCCGGTTGGCGGGGCCGAGCGCGACATAGGCACGGGTCATGTCCTCGGTCAGGCGAAAGCCCACCGGCTGGATGTCATGCGGATGCACATCGGGGATCTCGAAACGGATTTCCGCGATTTCCTCGAAGGTCTCGGTGTCAAAGACATGCAGCCCGCCGCCGATTTCGGCGCTGACGAAGAGGCGCTTGTCATCAGTCGTGAATTCGGCATCGCGCGGGCGCGAGCCAACCAGCGAATTCTGGAAAATCTCGTGCGTCTCGGTGTCGATCCAATGCGCCATGTTGGTGGTTTCCGAGGTGGTGATGGCGATGGTGCCGGCATGGTTGATCGCCTTGCCCTCGGGCTCGATCCCGACCGGGATCTGTGCCACGATCCGGCGCTCCACGACATCGAGGACCGAAGTGATGTTGTCATCCTCGTTCGAAATCCAGATATGGCGGCCATCGGGGTGCAGCACAAAGGTTTCCGGGTTCTCGCCCGAGGGCAGGTTGTGCAGGATTTCGCGGGTCTCGACATCAATCACCTGGATCGTGTCATCATCCGAGGCACAGAGATAGGCCACGGAATAGTCATGACTGAACATGATCCCGCGCGGTCGGGCACCGACCTCGATCGTGTCCACGACCTCCAGCGTCTGCACATCAATGATGCTGACGGTCTGGTCACGCTCATTCGATATCCAGACTTCCTGCGCGAGCGCGGGGGCCGACAGTGCCAGCAGTGCGAGGGCGGATACGGTGCTTCTGATCATCGTTCGGGTCCTTTCAGTCAAATGCGGTGCAGGCGGTTTCCGGCCGGTCAGGGCCGAGCGTGTCGAGCAGGCTGGATTGGTGCAGGAACCCCTCCATCGGGGGCATGGCGACAAGGGCCGTGCGCGTGGCCACAGGCATGGGCTGGCGCATCTGGCCGTTCCAGTCGCGATAGGTGATCGCCGCACCCTTGAAGGCGGCAAGTTCGAAATCCGCGCCAAGGATATAGCTGCGCAAAGTGTCGGGATCGGCGCTCGAGCTGCGGGTCACGGCCTCGCCCACGCTGCGCACAGCCGCCCAGGTCGCATAATCAACCGCGCGCATGGGCCGATCCGCCATGCGGCGGAAGCGCTCTTGCAACTGTGCCGCGCCATAGGCTTCCACGCGGTCCGACCAGGCATCGGG
>SKIF01000084.1 GCA_007116575.1 Paracoccaceae bacterium | reverse complement strand
TCGGGCCGCGCCTCGATCATCGAATAGAGCCGGTTGCGCCCGGTCTGCGGCGTCCATTTGACCAGCCGGTCGATGCTCTCCAGCGCGCGGGCGCGGATGCTCTCGCCATGCTGGCCCATCCCGTCATCAAGCGGCTTGTCGATGGCCGCGAACCATTGCGCCGTGTTGCGATAGATCAGCGGCGCTTTGGACCGCCAGCTATGCGGGTAGCTGTGGCGCAGCTTGCCCTTGGCAAAAAGCGCGCCCGCATAGGCGAGTTGCTTGATCACCGCGACATTCGCGCCGCCTTCCTTGCCATCGGGCTTGATGATCACCTCGCCCCCGAACAGCGGCAGATCGGGACGGAAGCTGCCATCTTCCAGCACGTTATAGGTCATCGGCAGGCCGTGTTTGAGGCCGATCTGATAATCGTCATCACCATGGCTGGGGGCGGTATGGACGAAACCGGTGCCCACCTCGTCCGTGACGTGATCGCCGGGGAGCATGGGGACGTCGAAATCCCATTCGCCCTGCGCAGTCTCGACCCCGCGCAACGGGTGGGCGCAGATCATCGCCGCCAGATCCTCTGCCGATACATCGCAGAGTCGCCGCACCATCCCCTCGCCCGTCAGTTTCGCCGCGTCGAAAGCGGATTGCGCCAGCGCATCAGCCAGGATCAGCCGGTCGCCGATGGTGACCTTGCTGTCCTCATGCCGCCCGATGATCTCATAGAGGCCATAGCCGATCTCAGGGCCGAAACAGATCGCGCGGTTTTGCGGGATAGTCCAGGGAGTGGTGGTCCAGATGACGATATCGGTGCGCGTGTTGGTAAAGCTAGCGTCAGCCGCCTGCACGACCGGAAACCGCACCCAGATGGTATGCGAGGTATGGTCATGATACTCCACCTCGGCCTCGGCCAGGGCAGTCTTTTCCACCGGCGACCACATCACGGGCTTGGAGCCCTGATAGAGCGACCCGTTCATCACCAGCTTCATGAACTCATCCGCGATCACGGCCTCAGCGTGGTAATCCATTGTCAGGTAGGGCCGGTCCCACTTGCCGGTGATGCCAAGGCGCTTGAATTCCTCACGCTGCACATCGATCCAGCCTTCGGCGAAGCGGCGACATTCCTGACGGAAATCCACGATATCGACCGCGTCCTTGTCCAGGCCCTTGGCGCGGTATTGCTCTTCGATCTTCCACTCGATCGGCAGGCCGTGACAATCCCAGCCCGGCACATAGCGCGCGTCCCGCCCCAGCATCTGCTGGCTGCGCGTGATGAAATCCTTCAACACCTTGTTGAGCGCGTGGCCGATATGCAGATGGCCATTGGCGTAGGGCGGGCCGTCATGGAGGATGAAGGGCTTGCGGTCTGCGGCCTGCGCGCGCAGCCGGTCATAGATGCCAAGCCGTTCCCAGCGGGCCAGCCATTCGGGCTCGCGCGCAGGCAGGCCCGCACGCATCGGAAAGCCGGTTTCGGGCAGAGCCAGCGTGTCTTTGTAGTCGGGTGTCGTGTCGGTTGTCATGGAGTCATCTTTCGCGATTGGAGAGGCGGCGCCGAGGCGGACCCGGCACTCCGGGCGCAAGGGGTCAGAGTGCCGGGACGCTAATTCGCGGGATGATCGCTGCAATGAACATGGGGCGCGTTATAAGAGCGCTGACCGGGGGCGTCCAGAGGCAAGGCGCGGGCGGCCTTTTCGCTTGACCAGTGCAGGGGCAGGCCCGCATGAGAGGCTATGCGTATCGCAAGTTTCAACGTGCAGAACCTGCGCCTGCGGCGCAAGGACGGTCGCCCACGGCTGGACGGCGCGCGCGATAGCGATGTGGACGCGGACAGCACCCCCGAGGCCGCCGCGCTCGACCTGGCTGACCGGCGGCTGACCAGTGCGATTCTGGCGCAGGCCGATGCCGATGTGGTCTGCCTGCAGGAAGTGTTCGACCGCGCGACGCTGGATTTCTTCCATGACCATCTGATGCGCCATGCCGGGGCGCGACCCTATCCGCACCGGGTCTGCCTGCCGGGCAATGACGGCGGCGGGCGGGATCTGGCGGTGCTCAGTCGCCTGCCGCTGGCGGATGTGCAGAGCCATGCGCATCTGCTGCCCGCCGATCTGGGCTTGCAACCGCCACCGGGCACGCGACCCGAGACGCCCCTGTTCCGGCGCGACTGCCTGAGCTTCTCGGTCGGCGGGCTGCGGCTGTTTCACTGCCATTTCAAGGCCCCCTGGCCCGATGCCGCGCGCGCCTGGCCAGTGCGGCGGATGGAGGCGCAGGCCGTGCGCGCATTGGTCGAGGCGCAACTGGAGCGCGAGGCGGGCGCGCTGTGGCTGATTATCGGGGATCTGAACGAGCCTGTGGAGAAGACCGGTGCCGAGCCCGCAATCGCGCCGCTGCTGCCGCCTTTCTCGGTCGATCTGCTGGCGCGGATTCCCAGAGGCGAGCGCTGGACCTTCTATGACGCGCAGGGCCATCAATATGCCCGCCCCGATGCGCTGCTGGCCGCGCCCGCGCTGGCGCGGCGCTGGCCCGACGCCGTGCCGCGGGCGCTGCGCGCGGGGCTCGACCGTGATGCCGCGCGGGCGCAGGAGCCGCGCCTCGCGGATGTCGGCGCGCACCGCCCCCATGCCAGCGATCACGCGGCGCTGGTGCTTGATCTGGTGTAACTTAGAAACCCTATGCAGAGCGGCCGGTTTTGCAGCGCGCGATATTTCTGACCGCCGCCACGCAACTACCAGTCACGCAGATCACCAAGCTGGACGGAAAAAGCTGGGGCAATTACTTGAGACTCGCCGATCGAACGCGCTTCGGCCTCGTATCGCCCCTCCATGCCCCCTGCCATCAGAACTGCGCTGCTGCTTGCGGCGCTGGGTACGCGATGGGGCGCAGGCTCGGTCTGACGGCCCGATGCAGGATGCGACGCAAGTAAACGACTGCCAAGGCACCACGCGGCGAGCCGGCCGCCTGTCACAAAGCCCGACCACTGCAAAGACCCGGAACATTCACGCGCTTTTCGGCTTGCATCCCCGCATCAAACTCAGTACTCCGCCTCCCGGATGGAGAGGTGCCGGAGTGGTCGAACGGGGCGGTCTCGAAAACCGTTGTCCCTTCACGGGGACCCAGGGTTCGAATCCCTGTCTCTCCGCCAGAACCCCCTGTAGGCCCTAAACACCCTTATTTTATTGACTATCTTGCGTTTGGACACCACTCTAACCACCAGAATGGACACCAGACTGGACACCAAATGCATGCTCTCCGTAGGCCGTATCCCCCCTTCAGACTTCAAAAGAAGAAAGGCAAGTTCTACCTGTCTGTGT
>SKIF01000040.1 GCA_007116575.1 Paracoccaceae bacterium | reverse complement strand
AGAGAAGCGCCCTCGGAGCGTGCCCTACCCGCCCCCCCGCGCGGTCCGAGCGCGCTTTGGTCCTCAGACGTTGCCAATCCAGTCGCGCGCCTCGTCCAGTTCGTCCAGCGCGAAAAGCCGCACATCCGACGAGATGAGCTTGCCCGCAGCCTTGGACATCGGACCAATCCAGCCGATATCCGTCACCGCGGCGACATGGCTGATATGCTGGATATTGTGCCAGTCGAACTTGATCCCCGGCCAGAGCGCCGCCGGGTCAACACCATGGAAACTCTCGACAATCTCGATCTGCTTGACCGATCCGTGCCGGTCGATGAACGCCTTCAGCGGATCTACCGCCCGCGCATAATCCTCCTTCGTGAACGTGCCCTGCACACGGAGTTCGGCCACGCGGGTCGCATCATCTTCGGTATAGGTCACAGTCATCGCACGCCCTCTCGTTGAGCCTGCGAGGCTAACCTGATCTGCCCGACCTGCCTAGGTCTGGATCAGCCGGGGCTGCGCTCAGCCCAGCCTGCAAAGATTTTCTCCAGCGCGACCACGATGTAGTAGAGCACGATCCCGAGGAAGGCGAGCGCGATCAGGACCGCGAACATCAGCGGGAAGTCGGAATTCGTGCGCCCCGAATCGAACAGCGCGCCCAGACCGCGACCATGCGGGCTGACGATCTCCATCAGATTGGTCCCGATGAAGGCCAGCGTCACTGCCACTTTCAGCGCGCCGAAGAATTCGGGCAGCGTCTTGGGCAGCGCGATCTTCCAGAAGATCGTGGCCTGCGACGCGCCGAGGCTGCGCAGGATGTCACGATACTCGGGCTCAAGCGTCGACAGCCCGATGGAAACCGAGACCGCGATGGGGAAGAACGAGATCATGAAGGCCAGCAGCACTGTGTTGAAATCATGCTGGCCCACGAACATCAGCGCCACGATGGGCACCACGGTCGCTTTGGGAATGGCATTGAAGCCCACGAGGATCGGGTAAAGCGCATCGCGCATGATCCGCGAGAAGCCCATGATCATGCCAAGCATGGTGCCGAAGATCACGGCCAGAAACAGCCCCAGCACCGTGCGCCACAGCGTCTGCCAGCCCATGGTCAGGAACAGGTTCCAGTGGCGCTGATATGCGGGCGGCAGATCCGAGGGCGCGGCCATCTTGAAGGTCGGCCAGGCATTGAACCAGACCAGCCATTCCCAGAAGGCCAGCAGGATGATGATGGCAATGATCGGGACACCAAAGGCGCGAAGATGACGGGTCATGCCGGGGCCTCCTCGGCGGGCGCGCGGCCCTGGGCGATCTCGATCTGATGGCGCAGGATGTTGAGCTGATCGGCGGCCTCGGGTGTGTAGAGATCATCGAGTGTGCGCGCGCCCCTTTTCGGCACATCGAGCACATATTGCGTGCGCGCCGGACGGCCCGAGAGCACCACCACCTGATCGGCCAGAAAGATCGACTCGCGCAGATCATGGGTGATCAGGACACCGGTGAAGGGCTCGCGTTCCTTGACCGCGTGCATGGTCATCCACAGATCCTCGCGCGTGAAAGCATCGAGCGCGCCGAAGGGTTCGTCCAGGATCAGCACCTCGGGCTGGTGGATCAGCGCGCGGCACAGCGAGGCGCGCTGGCGCATACCGCCCGAAAGCTCGGAGGGGCGCTTGTCCTCGAACCCTTCCAGCCCGACCAGCGACAGCAAGAAACGCGCGCGCTCCTCAGCCTGTTTCCGTGTCAGCTTGCTCGGCACGATCTCGAGCGGCAGCAGCACGTTCTTCAGAATCGTCCGCCATTCCAGCAAGACCGGATTCTGGAACGCCATGCCCACGGTTGCGCGCGGCCCCCTGACACGCTCGCCATGCAGCCAGACCTCGCCCTGATCGGGCTTCATCAGCCCCGCAATCAGCCGCGTGAGCGTGGATTTGCCGCAGCCAGACGGGCCAACGACTGCGACAAAGCCGCCTTCTGGCACGGCGATTTCCAGACCATCCAGAACCGGCAACGGGCCGGAGTCGGTCTGATAGGCGTGGCGCACGCCCTTGATATCGATGAGGTTTTCCATGAAGACCTATATGGAACGTGCAGTGTCAGAGCCGGGCGCGCGCGCTGCGCACGCCCGGCAGCATCCGCTCACTCGACGGGAAAGCCGCCCTCGGGCAGGAAGGCGTCGGTGAAATAGAGGCTCGCATCCGGCTCGGTCTGATACTCATAAGTCAGCCGGATCTGCTCGATGGAATTGGCGAACCGCTCGGCATCGATGATGCCCATGCCGTTTTCCCGGACCCAGTCCGTCACGATATTGTCGCGCAGCGCAAGCTCCAGACGGCGCAGTTCAAGCTCGACATCCATGGCCGGGTTGAACGGCACGATGGCCTCGACCGCGGCTGCAGGATCGGCGATCGTGTCGTTCACACCCTTGGCGACGGCTTCGAGAAAGGCCGCAACTTCATCGGGGTTGGCGGCAGCGAAATCGGTGTTGACGATGATCACATTGCCATAGAGATCAACCCCGTGATCGGCCATCAGGATCACCGAGATATCCTCTTCCGGCACGCCCAGGCGCGAGGTGTTCAGAAACGAGGTGAAGCTGAAACCCGTCACGGCATCGACAGTGCCTTCGGCCAGCGAGGGCTCGCGGGTGGGAAAGCCCACCGGCTCGATGGTGACGCTCGCGGCGTCGATGCCGGTCTCGGCCACGAAGATCGGCCATTGCGCGAAGGCCCCGTCAGGGGGCGGCGCGCCCAGGGTGCGGCCTTCGAGGTCAGAGGGCGCCTCGACCCCCAGCGACCGGCGGCCCACAATGGCAAAGGGCGGCTTGTCATAGAGCATCATTGCCCCGATCACGGGTGCGCCGGGATTCTGATCAAGGAACTTGATCAGGCTGTTGATATCGGCAAAGCCCACCGGAAAGGCCCCGGTCGCGACTTTCGGGATCGCATCGAGGCTGCCTTGACCGGCGGTGACCTCGACCTGAAGTCCCGCATCAGCAAAGTAGCCCTGTTCGATGGCCACGAAATAGGGTGCAGAGGGGCCCTCGAAGCGCCAGTCGAGCGCGAAGGGCATCGAGGTCTGTGCTTGGGCGGCGGCGGCAAGGGCGCTTAGCCCGATTGCAGCGGAAATGGTTCGGTGCATCATCAGAAACTCTCCTGTTGGCTGACGCTCATCTGGTAAGCGTTGCGACACCCCTTGTCATGGCAGAGCGGGACCAAACCCGCCCGGCGCGCGAGGTGTTGCCGCATTCTTGGGCATTCACTGCCCCGATGCAAGTTGTTTGATCAGCGGCGCGCGTGTCACTTTGCCCGGCTACGCCGTACCCACCATGCAATCACGCCGCCAAGCGCGGCCCCGAAAAGCGAGGGCAGCAGGAAGAACACCAGAAACACGGTATAGAGCACGGCATCCGCCTGCCCCGGCGCGCGGATGGCCAGCACGAGCCCGATGATCGCGAAGAGATGCGCGGCGACAAGGGCCCCATAGGCCTTCATCCAGCCATTGCGCAGTAGGACGAAGCCCAGCAGACCACCGGCACCAGCGGAGGCAACAAGCAGCAGCAGCGGGCGCAGGCTCTCCATCACGCAGCCCGGCTCTGCAGCCGCGTGACCAGACCATGCGCCCAGCCCGAGATCGTGCCGGCACCCAGACAGACCACCATGTCACCGGGCTGCGCATGGCGGCGCACCAGGGCTTCCAGATCATCCTCGGAATTGACGGCAAAGGCCGCACGGTGGCCATGCGCGGCCAGCCCTTCCAGCAGATCGTGCTGGCTTGCGCCCACGATCGGGTCTTCTCCGGCGGCGTAGATGGGCGCGATGCCGACAATATCGGCCTCGTTGAAACAGGTGCAGAATCCCTCGAACAGGTTTGCCAGCCGCGTGTAGCGATGCGGTTGATGCACCGCAATCACGCGCCCCTCGCCCCCGAGCGCCTGCCTTGCCGCGCGCAAAACGGCGGTAATCTCGACCGGGTGATGGCCGTAATCGTCGATGATGGTGATTCCGCCCACCTCGCCCACGCGGGTAAAGCGGCGGTTCACGCCGCCAAAGCGGGCCAGCGCGCGCCGGATCTCTGAGGCATTCATGCCCAGATGCCGCGCCGCGGCCACTGCCGCCAGCGCATTCGAGACATTATGGTCGCCCGGCATGGGCAGGCTGCACCCCTCGATCACGCGGCCCTCGTCCTGAAGCGCGATGTCGAACTGCGCCACGCCCTTGTCATAATGCAGACCCACCGCGCGGATATCGGCCTGCGCGTTGAAGCCGAACGTGACCACGCGCCGGTCAGTGATCCGGGCGACAAGGCTTTGCACTTCCGGGTGATCGGTGCAGCAGATCGCCAGCCCGTAAAAGGGAATGCCCGAGACGAAATCATGAAACCCCTGCCGCAGCGCGTCAAAATCGCCCCAATGCTCCATATGCTCGGGGTCGATATTGGTGACGATGGCGATGGTCGCGGGCAGGCGGTTGAAGCTGCCGTCGCTCTCATCGGCCTCGACCACCATCCACTCGCCCGCGCCTGCGCGCGCATTCGAGCCGTAAGCATGGATCACACCGCCATTGATCACGGTCGGGTCCAGCCCGCCCTCGTCCAGCAGGGCCGCCACCATGGTCGTGGTGGTGGTCTTGCCATGCGTGCCCGCGACCGCAATATTCGAGCGCAGACGCATGAGTTCGGCCAGCATTTCAGCGCGGCGCACCACGGGCAGGCCGCGGCGGCGGGCCTCGCGCAATTCGGGATTGTCGGGCTTGATGGCAGTGGAGGCCACGACCACCTCGGCCTCTTCGACATTCTCAGCCCGCTGCCCGATATGAATCTCGGCCCCGAGGCTCTGCAAGCGTTCGGTGATCGCACTGGCCTTGAGGTCCGAGCCCTGCACCCGGTAGCCATGCGTCATCAGCACCTCGGCAATGCCCGACATGCCTATGCCGCCGATGCCGATGAAATGGATCGGGCCGATATCGGTGGGCAGTTTGGTGGCAGGGCTCATGGGCTCTCCTTTCGGGCGAGGCTTTCGACCAGCGCGGCCAGATGCTCGGTGGCATCCGCGCGACCTGCGGACAGGGCGGCCAGCGACATGGCGCTTGCGGCCTTGGGATTGGTCAGGATCGACAGCAGGCTTTCGCGCAGCGCCTCGGGCGTGAACTGCGATTCCGGGTAAACGACAGCCGCATCAACGGCCGACAGCATCTTCGCATTCGCGGCCTGATGATTGGCGGCAGCGGCCGCATAGGGCACCAGAATCGCGGGGCGCCCGATCACCGAGATATCGGCCACCGAGGAGGCCCCGGCGCGGCTGATGACAAGCTGGCA
Source organism: Paracoccaceae bacterium (assembly GCA_007116575.1). Lineage (GTDB taxonomy): Bacteria > Pseudomonadota > Alphaproteobacteria > Rhodobacterales > Rhodobacteraceae > Roseinatronobacter. Next base: position 29,426 of record SKIF01000040.1, on the reverse strand, counting down.
TTCCGACAGCCGACGCGGAATGTCGGCGAAGAAGGGCGCGATCTCGGCGGCGACCTTGCCACCCTCATAGGCCGCCACCACGCGCTCGATATCTTCCTCGCGCGCCTGATGGGAGACGCTGAGATTGCGCTTGATGTCATCCGGCAGGGCGGCAATCGCCGCCGGAACCACATCCGACAGGATCCGCGCCCCTTGGCTGCCACCGATCACCAGCAGGTCCATCGGGTAATCGCCGGGCGGAATATAGCCCGCGCCCGCACGTTCAAGCACCGCAGCGCGCACCGGATTGCCGGTAAAGACACTCTCGATGCCCGCGGGCATCTCGGTGGGCGAGGTGCCGCAGGCCAGCAGATTGACCCGCCGTGCAAAGGCCGCGTTCACCCGGCCCAGCACCCCGTTCTGTTCGTGGATCATGCGCGGAATGCGCAAGAGCCAGGCGGCCGCAAGCGCCGGTATGGTCGGGTAGCCGCCGAAACCCACCACAACGCGCGGCCGGTCGAAGAGCATCCGCGCAAGGCTGCTCAGCACCCCGCCGGCAATCTGGAACGGCACCTTGAGCCTCGCGCCCAGCCCGCCGCGCGCAAAGGTCGCCGCGCGCACCTGCTCGATGCGGACCGCCTCGGGGAACCCGCCCGCATAGCGCGCGCCCCGGTCATCGGTCGAGAGCCTGACCCGCCAGCCGCGCGCCAGCATCGCCTCCGCCAGCGCCTGCGCCGGGAACATATGCCCGCCGGTGCCCCCGGCTGCGATGATCAGTAGCGGCGGCCTTGCCATGGGGTTCCTCAGCTTTGCGCGCGACGCGACAGGATCTCGCCAATCTCACCCTGCGGGCGGGTGCGCGTGAATGCCAGCAGCATACCGATTGCAATCCCCGTCGCAAGCAGCGACGAGCCGCCATAGGAGACAAGTGGCAAAGTCATGCCTTTCGAGGGCAGAAGCCGCACCGCCACGCCCATGTTGATCATGGCCTGCAGAGAGAACATCACCACCAGCCCGGTGCCCGCAAGGCGGATGAACATGTCGCGCTCGCGCATCAACCGGAACAGCGCGCGCAACAGCACCGTGGCATAGAGCCCGATGATGAACAGCACCAGCACCAGCCCGTATTCCTCGGCGGCGACGGCGATGATGAAATCAGTATGGGCATCGGGAAGCGACCATTTCACCCGCCCCTCGCCCACGCCCGCGCCGAAAAAACCGCCCTCGGAAATGGCGTTCTGGGCAAAACCCATCTGCGTGCGCGGATCAACATCGGCGGCCAGGAAACCGTCGATGCGGCGGGCGAAATGCTCGGAATTCTGATAGGCCGCATAGCCGCCCACAAGCACCAGCGAGGCCAGCACCACCAGAAGCACCATCGGCGCACCGGCGACGAAATACATCACCATCCACCCTGCCGCGATCAGCGCGGCCTGCCCGAAATCGGGCTGGATGACCAGAAACCCCAGCACCAGCATGGTAAAGCCCAGCGACAGCGCCTTGCCGGGCGGCCCGGCGGGCTCCATCCCCGCGGCAATCAGCCAGGCGGCAAAGACCACGAGCATGGGCTTGAGGAATTCCGAAGGCTGCACCGACCCGAAGCCGAACGAGAACCAGCGCACCGCGCCCTTGCCGAAATCCGTGCCGAAAAAGGGCAGCAGTATCAGCGACAGCAAGGTCAGGAAGAAACCAATCACGGCAAGGCGCCGGATCCGTTCGGGCGACATCAGCGAGACAGCGAACATCGCCACCAGCGCCACCAGCCCGTAGAAGACCTGCCGCTGGACATAGAAGAAGGGCGGCAGCCCGTTGCGCGCGGCCAGTGGCGGCGAGGCGGCCAGCCCGACCAGCAAGCCCACGGCCATCAGCAGCAGGATGGCGGTCAGTGTCACCTTGTCAACCGTGCGCCACCAGCGCGAAAGCACCGGATCGTCCACGCGCGCGGGCGCGGTGCCATACACCATTTCGGTCATGCTGCTGCCTCGATCATCCTGCCTTGTATCCTACCACCCGGTCGGGCCACCAACTGGTCTGGCCGAAGGGCGGTCGTGCCTGCTCGATGCCCGTTTGCCGGGTCTGACGCGGATCCTACCCTGAAAGCGACGCTCAATCCAGTGAAAATCCCCGGCCCGGCGGTGCCCCGCGCTGCGCGCGGGGCGTTCGGCGCGCAGGCAGCGGAAAGGGCAGCATCCGCGCGGCGGGGCCGGTCAGGATGGCCACCCCCTCGGGCACCAGCGCCATCAGCGCCGGGTGGGTGCAGTCGAGCCCGCCCGTGTAACTGCCGAAGGCCGGCAGGATCAGATGCTCGGGGCCGCACAGAAAGACCGGGATGCGCTGGCCCATGAAGCTGAGCTTCGGGTGGTAATGGCCTGAAATATCTGGCCCTTTGTCCGCGATATGACGCAGGGCGAGGCCCGATTCGCGAGCCTCGCCCTGCACGGCAAATCCGCGCGGCATGGCATCATGATTGCCCGCGATCCACAGGCAGTCATATTGCTGCGCGAGCCGCTCCAGCGCCGGGGCCACCTCGGCCCCTGCGCGGTTGTCGTCAAAACTGTCCCCCAGCGCGATCAGCCGCCGCGCACCACTGGCTTGAAGCTCCGCCTCCAGCCGTGCCAGCGTTTCGGCCACCTCATAGGGCGGCAAGAGCGCACCACCGCGCCGCGCCATGCGTTCGGACTTGCCCAGATGCAGATCGGCCACGATCAGGCTGTCGGTCGCGGGCCAGTAGAGCGCGCCCGAAGGGCGTGCCCGGAAATCATGCCCTGCAAAGCGGAGCGCGCAGCAGCGCGCGGCGGTATCGCCGTCCCCCCTGCCCGTCATGGCCCGTGAACACCCCTGCCCACAGACCAGCCTTCGGGGTCGTGACGGGAAAGCGGTTGAAACCCGTTGCTGCGCATCATGCTAGCACTGTCCGATCACCCCGGACGGGTTCGGGCCTTGACAACAAAGCACGAAACCAATGCCCGAAGCGCCCTCGGGCCCCGAGTCACGGCCCGAGCGCGCTTTTTCCGACACTGCGAAGCACTCGCCCGGATGCCGCATCACAGCAAGTCGCGATGCAGCTCGGGGACGAAGGTCTGCTCATTCATTGGCGGGCGCACATAGGCGCCCTGCGGCGGGCGCTCCTCCAGCACCATCGGTTCGGTCTCGATCTCCTCATAGGGGATCAGTGACAGCAGATGGGACATGCAGTTCAGCCGCGCGTGCTTTTTGACATCCGAAGCCACCACATACCACGGTGCCTGCTTGATGTCGGTATGGGCGAACATCTCATCCTTGGCCTTGGAATAGGCGACCCAGCGCTTGCGGCTTTCCAGGTCCATCGGGCTGAGCTTCCATTGCTTGGTCGGATCGGTCAGACGCTTCTGGAACCGGCGCTCCTGTTCCTCGTCGCTGACCGAGAACCAGTATTTGATAAGCTGCATCCCCGACCGGACAAGCATCCGCTCGAATTCGGGGCAGGAGCGCAGGAATTCACGATACTCCTGCTCGGTGCAGAATCCCATCACCCGCTCGACCCCGGCGCGGTTGTACCAGGAGCGGTCGAAGATGATGATCTCGCCTGCGGCCGGCAGATGCGGCACATAGCGCTGGAAATACCATTGCGCCTTTTCGCGCTCGGTGGGCGCTGGCAGGGCGACGACGTGACAGACCCGCGGGTTGAGCGCCTCGGTGATGCGCTTGATCGTGCCGCCCTTACCGGCGGCATCGCGCCCCTCGAAGATGATCGCCACCCGGTGGCCGGTATGCTTGACCCATTCCTGCAACTTGACCAGTTCGATTTGCAGGCGCTGCAACTCGGCCTCGTAGTTCTTGTTGCTGATCTTTTTGGATGTATCCGTGGAATTCCCTGTCATGCTAACGCCTTTCTGACTGTGGCTTTGACTTCTCTCAATGACCCTCGTCAAATAGTCTGGAACAGATCGCGTGATCCTTGTCTGGAGGGCGCAGGCTCATCGGCGCGATGGTAAGCTGCCTGACAGCGATGGATCAAGCACCGGTTCGCGATTGCCTTTGCCCCGGTTTTCCTGTCGCGCATGATTTCCGGGCTGTGTGCATTGTGGCCAGTGGGTCAGCGAACACCTGTCCGGTCCAGACCCGCCTCGCGCATCAGCGTCTCGGCCTCTTGCTCGATCAACCGCTCCGTGCCCGAGGCGCGGATCGGCACGCGCCCGGCTTCCAGCATCAGGGGTGCTGCAAAGGGCGTGACATGGGGCGGGCGCAGATGCACGATCTGCGACCTTGTGCGCAGCATCTCCTCGACCCGGCCGAAATCGGCCAGACCGCGCATCGATTCGGCCTGTGTGATGCGCAAGAGCAGGTGGTCGGGGTCGAATTTGCGCAAAGTGTCATAGAGGATATCACTGGAAAACGTCGCCTGCCTGCCCGATTTCCGCGCCCCCGGCAGGTTGCGCTGCAACAGCCCCGCGACAGTCGCCACGGCGCGAAAGCTACGCTTCATCACAGCGTTCCCGGCCAGCCAGTCGGCCATGCCCGCGCGCAGCCCCTCGGGGGAAAGCAGGGGCGCAGGGTCGCGGACAGGCTCCAGCGACCAGATCAGAGCCGCGTAATCGGTCGCGACAAATCCCAGCGGTGCCAGTCCCGCACGTTCCATCCGATGCGTCAGCAACAGCCCCAGCGTCTGGTTCGCATTGCGTCCCGCGAAGGAATAGAGCGCGAAATACCACCGGTCCGCGCGGCGGAAAGTCTCGCAGGTCACGGTGCCGGGGCGCGGCAGGGCCGAGATGCGGGCCTGCAGTTCCAGCCAGTCGCGGGTGTGTTCGGGCAAGGCACCCCATGCCGATGGCGTACCGATCAGCGCCAGCAACCGCGCAGAAAGCTCGGTCGATGTCGCCATCTTCAGCCCGTTGAATACCGCGATCTTTGGCTGTCGCGCGGGCTGGGGCGTGACTTCGACCACCATGTCGCGCAGCCGGTCATAGCGCACCGTCTGCCCACCAATGAGAAACGTGTCGCCGGGCAGCAGCGAGGCCGCGAAACTCTCTTCGATCTCGCCCAGCGGTGCCCCGCCCCGCGGGCCGCGCCGCACCGACAGCAATTCAGGCGCGACAATCGTGCCGATATTCATGCGGATCGCCTTGGCCGCGCGCGGATCGCGCAGATGCCAGAGCCCGTCGCGCTCGACCAGCCTCTGCCAGCGGTCATAGGCGCGCAGCGCATAGCCGCCAGTGGCCACGAAATCGAGGCAATCGTTAAAGGCCGCACGGCTGAGCCCGGCGTAAGCGCCCGCCCGTCGTACCTCTGTCAAAAACGCCTGCGGCTCGATCGGCCCGGCGCAGGCGCACAGCATGATATGCTGGCACAGCACATCAAGCCCACCCTGCGGCACGCGCCCCTCCCCGTCCAGCTCACCTGCCTCAACCGCCTGCAGCGCGGCCACGCATTCGAGAACCTCAAAGCGGTTGGCGGGCACGATGCGCGCGCGCGAGGGCGCGTCATAGCGGTGGTTCGCCCGCCCGATGCGCTGCACCAGCCGCTTGACATTCTTGGGCGCGCCGATCTGGATCACCAGATCGACATCACCCCAGTCCAGCCCCAGATCGAGGCTCCCGGTCGCCACCACCGCGCGCAATTCGCCCGCCGCCATTGCCGCCTCGACCTTGCGGCGCTGTTCGCGCGCGAGGCTGCCATGGTGCAGCGCAATCGGCAGATTGGCGTCGTTCACGGCCCAAAGCGCCTGAAAGAACAGCTCGGCTTGCGCGCGGGTGTTGATGAACACAAGCGTCAGCCGCGCGGTTGCGATGGCCGCCATCACGTCGCGCGCGGCATAGGCGCCCCCGCCCCCGGCCCATGGCGGCGCGAGCGCGGTGGGCAGCATGGCGATGTCCGGCGCGGGGCCGGGATCAGCCTCGATCACCTGCGCGCCGCCCATCCATTCGGCCAGTGCCGCCGGGTTCTCGACCGTGGCCGAGAGCCCCGCCACGCGCAGCCCCGGTGCCAGCCCACGCAGCCGAGCCAGCCCCAGCGCCAACTGGTCGCCGCGTTTCGACTCGGCCAGCGCGTGAATTTCGTCGATCACCACATGGCGCAGAGCACCGAAGATGCGCGGGGCTTCGGGGTACGACAGCATCAGCGCGAGGCTCTCGGGCGTGGTCAGCAATATATGGGGCGGGTCCACGCGCTGGCGCGCGCGGGTGGTGGCGCGCGTATCGCCAGTGCGGTCCTCAATCCGCAGCCCCAGCCCCAGATCGGCCACGGGCTGCGCCAGATTGCGGCCGATGTCATGGGTCAGCGCCTTGAGCGGCGAGACATAGAGCGTATGAAGCCCCGGCCCGAGCCCATCACACGCCTCCGCCAGCGTCGGCAGAAACCCAGCCAGCGTCTTGCCCCCGCCCGTGGGCGCGATCAGCAGTCGGTCGCCCGGTGTCTCCAGCATGGCCAGTTGGTGCGGATGCGGCATCCAGCCGCGCGCTGCGAACCAGTCGCGCAGGGGGCCGGGCAGAATTGAGGTATGGTGCAGGGTGTCGGGCATGGGGCCGGTCTGTTTCGCTGCGGCAATGGTATGGCGACGCGGCACGAAAACAACCCGTCGGGGGGCTTTCCCTCGGCGGTGGGGAAGCGTATCTGCCCGCCATGACCCTGCGCGAGAGATTCTGGGAGACGATCCCGCTGCACGAAATGCACGAGGCCGAATGGGAGGCGCTCTGCGACGGTTGCGGCAAATGCTGCCTCAACAAGCTCGAGGATATCGACACGGGCGAGCTGATCTTTACCCGCGTCGCCTGCAAGCTCTTCGATGACGCGACCTGTCGCTGCGCCAAATACACCGAACGCAAGCGCCATGTGCCCGAATGCGTGGTTCTGACCCCCGACACGCTTCCCGAAATCGCCTACTGGATGCCCGGGACCTGCGCCTATCGGTTGCTGCATGAGGGCCAGACCCTGCCCGAATGGCACCCGCTGCGGACCGGCGACCCGGAGACAACGCACAAGGCAGGGATTTCAGTGCGCGGGCAGACTGTTTCGGAAGTTCAGTTGCCTGTCGAGGACTGGGAAGACTACCCGCTCGACGCGTGACTCACTTGATTTGCGATTGTTCCCCTTGATCAAAGACGGGGTTTCACAGCATGCCAAATAACGCGCACCCAAGCGCCCTCGGGCCGTACGGCTGGGCGAGGCACGGTCCGAGGGCGCTTTCTTGACGCCGGGACTCCCGCAAACGAAGGCGAATTACAGCTTGCGCAGCGCCAGTTCGCGCGCAACCTCGGCGCGCACGAGCTTGCGGATGTTGCGGGTGATCTTTTCGCCCAGCTCGCCCTGCAATTCCTGCCGCACCGTATGGGCGACAAGCTGATAGAGCATGGTCTCGTCAATCACCGGTTCGCGCGCGGCCTCGTCGGCCGCGGGGGCATCTTCGCCGACAGGTTCATCGGGCGTGACCGCTTCCGACGCGCCACCGGCAAGCAGGGCTTCCAGCCGCGCCAGAGTCGCCTCCAGCGATGAGTCTTCGACGCCTTGTGTTTCGGGTTCGGCGGGCTGTGTCACGCGCGCTGCTCCTTCTGGCGCCCCGGGTTCGGGCTGCGCGACCGCGCTTTCCTCTTCGGACGAGACGGGAGGTTGTCCGGTGCGGGCGCGACGGAATGCAACCAGCGGCGGAGGTTCGTCAGCGGACATGGCGGGTGCGGGCGACGATTCGCCCTCGGGTGCGGGCTGCGCCTTCGCTCCGGCGGATAAGGGTGGCGCCTCGCCCTCGGGGAGTCGCAGGTTGCTGGCATTCTGTATGCGCGACAGAAGCGACCCTGCAGGGCTGTGCCAAAGCTCTCGCCCGCTGCCGGGCCTGTCGGTGTCCCGCCCGACAGGACGCGCAACACCAGAGACAGGGGCCATGGCGGGGGCCGCGACAGGTGTCACATTGGCAAACAGCGACAGCTCTTCATCGGCGGGCAATTCCGGCTCGTCCTCAGCGTCAGGCGTCGGCGTGACCTTGGGCGCAGAGGGACCAGAATCGGCTTGCGCGACAGCATCGGCTGTTGGGCCTTCTGACGCAAATGAGGCCGTTTCCGGTGCCGTCGTGTTTTCCGCAACCGTTTCCGCATCATTCTGCGGTGCCAGAGCCGCGTCCCCGCCCTGTTCCGGACGCGGGGCGAGCGGCTCTTGCGCGTCCATGTCTGGCCAGACCGGCGAGACTGCACTCAAATCCTCTGCCCGGGCCTGATCGCCTGTCGCGTCCGCAGATTCTGTCGTGGCGGGCGCACCAGCCACTGGCACATGTTCCATGGCAATCCGATGGGCGTCTTCGGCTCCGACATGCTGGGCATGGGCTTCAATGCTTACAGGCGGCGCATCCTGCCCGGCCTCATGCGCAGACGGAACGAAGGGATGAGGGTCAAACCCCTTGGCGGGTTCATCAACGCGCAGGGCCGAGGTCAGGACGAGTTTCTCTGCCGGTCTCTCTGTCGGAGCCCCGGACGACCTGACAGCGGGGGCCTTGTCCTCTTGCGAGACCAGCCTGCGGATAGAAACCAGCACATCCTCGATCTCACGCCGGGACATTGCGTCTGTCATCCTGTTGCCCTTCTTGCCTTGCCCGTTCGCCCGTCACGCCGCTGCGCCGCCCCTGACCTGTCCAATGGGCAGGTCTGATCCGTCGCAGTGCTGTGGAAGAAAGATTAACGCGCGCAGCCGGACAAGACAATCATCGAGTTCGGTCTTGGTTCACTTCTGCCTGCGGTGCGGGCAGCCGGGGCCTAGTCACGCCCCAGCGCGCGCAGCACACGGTCCAGCGCCTCGCCCTGCGGCGAGGAAACAGGCGCATTGCGCACGGCGTTGAAATAGGCTTCGGGGTCATAGGTCGGAATCCCCAGGCCGAGATGATCGACCGTCAGCAGGCCCATCGTGGCGAGCAAGTTGTAGGTCGCGACCTGCTCGGCAGCCTGCGCCTCAGCCAGCGTGGTGCGGGCATCAAGCAGGTCGGTCTCGGCATTGAGCACATCAAGCGTGGTGCGTGCCCCGAGTCGGGCTTCCTCGCGCACCCCTTCGAAGGCGCTTTGCGCGGCCCGGACCTGCTGGCGGCTGGCCGCGATGCGCGCACTGGCGACATCGACATTGGCCCAAGCCACGGCAACATTCTGCAAGATCTGCGCCACGGTCTGGTGCTGCCCCGCGCGCGCGGCGTCCCGCCGCGCATTGGCCTGACGATAGAGCGCGTTGAGCCCGCCACCCTGAAACAACGGCCGCGCGTAACGCACCCCCGCAGTGACGGTGGTGGTGTCGCCAAATGTCGGCATCTGGCCCGGGTCTGTAAACTGCCTGCCCATCGTAACCGACCCGGTCACGCTGCCGCGCCGCTGCAGGAAGACGCGCTCGGCATTGAGCTCTGCGGCTTTTACCTCTTGCAGGCTCTGCCGGACACCGGGATGCGACTGGCGTGCGATATCCTGTGCGGCGGTCAGACTGGCCGCCGTGCGCGGCAAGGCTGGCGGCGGCGGCAAGCTGCCGGGGGCAATGCCGGTTGCCAGCTTGAACGCTTCGCGCGCTGCGGCCAGATCACCCTCTGCGGCCGCCAGCGCTGCGCGCCCCGCGGCCAGTTGCGCCTCGGCCAGCGACACGTCCGTGCGCGTGATCTCGCTCAGCTCAAAGCGTTGCTCAGCGGCCTCGAGCTCTTGTGAAATGACACGCACATTGGCCCGGCGCAGCGCTGCTGTCTCGCTTGCGGTCCGGACATCCATATAGGCGCTTATCGCGTTCAGAAGCACCTGCTGTTCGATATCGACCAGCGCATGCCGGGTTGCCAGAACCTGCGCCTTGGCCGCGTCCCGCGCCAATTGCCCGCGCCCGAAATCGATCACGGTCACCTCGGCAGACAGGTTGAACGCCAGCGAGGTGGTCTCGGGGCTGCCTGTCTGGTACCGCCTCTGAGCGTCGATGATGAAATTCAGCACCGGACGCATATCGGCAACGGCCAGCGCAACATCCTCATCGGCTGCGCGCAGCAACGCGCGGTTCTGTTCGAGCAGGTTGGAATTGCGATAGGCCGCAGCGAGTGTATCGGCGAGTGACTGAGCAGCGGCGGGCGCGGATGCCATGAACAAAGCCAACATCAGGCCTGCAATTCTGAATATGCGGCTCATGCACGCGCCCTTTCTGTTCATTGCTTTTGCCTGGTTGCGGCAGCGCTAGAGGCTGAAGGCCCCGGCGCGCTCGAACCCCGGCAGAACCGGTGCAGCGGCGTTAAAGATATCGCGCCATACGATCTTGTCACCCCGGCGCAGGCCCAACCGCACCACACCAAGCGCCCCGTCCATGAACAGCGCCGCAACCCGGCCGCCTTCGCGCAGTTGGCCGACGAGGTCTTGCGGGAATTCGGCGATCCCGCCCTGCAGGATCATCGCATCATAGGGGGCATGGGCCGGCGCACCGGCGTTCAGCGCGCCGCGATGCAGCACCACTGTTTCGGTGCCGGTTCGGGCGAAGGCGGCCTCGGCGGCCTCGGCCAGCGCCTCATCCTCCTCGACCGCGACCACGGCCTGCGCCATCTGCAGGATCAGTGCGCTGGAATAGCCGGTCGCACAGCCGATATCGAGCACCAGATCGGCACGCGTGAGCAGCAGCGCGTCCAGCATCTTGGCGAGCGTGCGCGGGTCGAGCAGCACCCGCCCGCTCCCAAGCGCCAGATTCTCGCCGACATAGGCCGCTTCGACCTTGTCATCGGGGACGAATTCCTCGCGCGGCAGGCGCAGCATCGCGTCGATGATCGGGAATTTCGTGACATCCGAGGGGCGCACCTGTGTGTCCACCATCATCCTGCGTCGTGCGGCAAAATCGGTCATCAACTGAACTCGCTGGTCTGGTTTTCCCTGCCCTGTCATTGCCACAGAACGCGGACCCCCGCAACACAAGAGCACGCGACGTCACCGTTTGCACTGTCGCACCAATGTCTTGCACTGTCGCACCAATGTCGGCATGGTATTGTTTGGGCATTGCCATAACCGAAAGGGATCTCATGCAGCTCAATGTCTATCTTGCCGGCGAAATCCATACCGACTGGCGCGAGCAGATCATGGCCGGTGCCGCCGACTTGCCGGTCAGTTTCACTGGCCCGGTGACCGATCACGATGCTTCGGATGATTGCGGTGTGCATATCTTCGGAGCCGAGACCGAGAAATTCTGGCATGACCACAAGGGCGCGAAACTGAACGCCATCCGCACCCGCAAGGCGCTCGCCGATGCCGATGTCGTGGTGGTCCGGTTTGGCGACAAATACCGCCAGTGGAATGCGGCGTTTGACGCGGGCTATGCCAGCGCTCTGGGCAAGGCGCTGATCGTGCTGCACGGGCCGGACCATGCGCATGCGCTCAAGGAAGTGGACGCGGCCGCGCTGGCCGTGGCCGAGACGCCCGAGCAGGTGGTCGCTGCGCTGCGCTATGTGCTGACCGGGGTGCTGGACTGAGCGGCCCCCAACTGCAGCGGCGAACGAATCATTTTGCCCATCGCAGTTTAATGCATACTGGGCACAAAACATTGACGGAGGACAGAACATGCTCAAGGAGTTCAGGGATTTCATCGCCCGAGGCAATGCGATGGACATGGCCGTGGGGATCATCATCGGCGCGGCCTTCACGGCCATCGTGACCTCGCTGGTCGATGATCTGGTCAATCCGCTGATCGGCATTTTCGTCGGCGGGGTGGATTTTTCCACCATCAGTTTCGGTCTTGGCGATGCGCAATTCATGGTCGGCAATTTCATCAATGCCGTGATCAAGTTCCTGATCATCGCCTTTGTGGTGTTCATGCTGGTGCGCACGGTCAACAAGCTCTCGAAAATGGGCAAGACCGAAGAGCCCCCCGCCCCCGAGGAACCCGCAGGCCCCACCGCCGAGGAATTGCTGGCCGAGATCCGCGACACGCTGAAGGCTCGCTGAGGGGTGAGAAAGCGCCCCCGGGCCGTGGGGTCTAACGACACGGTCCGAGGGCGCATTACTTGGGGCGTGTCAGATATCCACGGCTGTGGTCTCGACCACTGTGCGCAGGGCGAATGATGACTGCATCTGCGTCACTCCCGGCAGACGACTGAGATAGCGGCGGTGGATGCGGGCGAAATCCTCGGTATCGGCGGCCACGATCTTGAGCAGGTAATCGGCGCTACCCGCCATCAGGTGACATTCCAGCACATCCGGCACCCGCCGCACCTCGCGCTCGAACGCGTCGAGAATCTCATCGCTCTGGCCAGAAAGCTTGATTTCCACAAACACCACGGTCGCGCGCCCGATCCGCCGCAGGTCGAGCCGTGCGTGATATCCTGCGACAAAGCCTTCGGCCTCGAGCCGTTGCACCCGCCGGTGACAGGCCGAGGGCGACAGGTTGACCAGGTCCGCCAGTTCGGCATTGGTCACGCGTCCCTGTTTCTGCAGCACCCGCAGAATACGACAATCCATGGCGTCTAGCTGCATTGCAGCGCAATCTCCTTCGGCAAACTGCACCATTCGGCGCAGTTTCTTTTTCTCTTTCCGCCAATTTGCCCGCAACAGTCAAGGAATTCCCCCGGACTGTGGAATATCCTGCGCGCAATTCTACAAGGGAGGATGACATGCTGATTGGCTGTCCGAAAGAGATCAAGCCGCAGGAATTTCGCGTGGGCCTGACGCCCAATGCCGCGCAGGAAGCGATCACTCATGGCCATGCCGTGCTCATCGAGCGCGGCGCCGGGGCCGGGGCCGGGTTTGACGATGCAGACTATGAAAACATTGGCGCGGAACTCGTCGACACGGCGGAAGAGGTCTTTGCCCGCGCCGAGATGGTGGTGAAGGTGAAGGAACCGCAAGCCGTCGAGCGCAAGCAGTTGCGCGAGGGGCAGGTGCTGTTCACCTATCTGCACCTCGCCCCCGACCCGGACCAGACGCGCGACCTGCTCGAGTCGGGGGTCACGGCCATCGCCTATGAAACCGTGACCGACCGCAATGGCGGCTTGCCGCTGCTGGCACCGATGTCGGAAGTGGCGGGCAAGCTCGCGCCGCAGATGGGGGCCTGGACCCTGCAAAAGGCCAATGGCGGGCGCGGCGTGCTGATGGGCGGGGTGCCGGGTGTAGGTCCGGCGAAAGTGGTGGTGATCGGGGGCGGCGTTGTCGGCACCCATGCTGCGCGTGTCGCCGCCGGGATGGGCGCGGATGTGACCGTGCTCGACATGTCCCTGCCCCGGCTGCGCTATCTCGATGACGTGTTCTCCGCCCAGTTCCGCACCCGCCACGCCTCGCGCGGCAACACAGCCGAACTGGTGCAGGAGGCCGATATGGTGATCGGGGCAGTGCTGATCCCCGGTGCCGCTGCGCCCAAGCTCGTGACCCGCGCGCAGCTTGGCGCGATGAAACCGGGCGCGGTGCTGGTCGATGTCGCCATCGACCAGGGCGGCTGTTTCGAGACCTCGCGCCCGACCACCCATGCCGACCCGATCTACGAGGTCGACGGGATCATGCATTACTGCGTCGCCAACATGCCCGGTGCGGTGGCGCGCACCTCGACCATTGCGCTGGGCAATGCGACCATGCCTTTCATGCTCGCCCTGGCCAACAAGGGCTGGCGCAAGGCCTGCGAAGATGACCCGCATCTGATGGAGGGGCTCAATACCCATGCGGGCCACCTGACCTATTACGCGGTCGGCAAGGCGCTGGGCATCGATGTGCTCTCACCCGCAAAAGCCCTGCGCGTCTGAGCTTGCTTGCCAAGGCAGGGGGCGGTGCTGCCCCCTGCCCGCAATCAGCTTGCCCACAATGCTTCCCGTGCTCAAAGGCCTGCTGTCCTGAATGACACCAGAGCCCTGCCCCAGTCCGCTCCGCGCTTTTCTTCATTCAAACCAAAAAACTTAACATTCAAAACTTGCAATATGTTTTATTGTGTCTATATTCGGGCTCAGACGAACACAGGAGACACCAATGAAACCCGAAGTCACCGCCTTCTTCGACGAAGATACCTTCACCATCACCTATGTCGTGCGCGACCCCAATGGCACTGCCTGCGCGATCATCGATTCGGTGCTGGATTTCGACTATGCCTCGGGCCACACCTCGACCAAATCCGCCGACGAGGTCATCGCCTTCGTGCAGGAAAAGGGCTACCGCGTCGAGTGGCTGCTCGAAACCCATGTCCATGCCGACCACCTCTCGGCCGCGCCCTATCTGCAGGAGCGACTCGGCGGCAAGATCGGCATCGGGCGCAACATCACCATCGTGCAGGACACCTTCGGCAAGGTCTTCAATGAAGGCACCGAATTCGAGCGCGACGGCAGCCAGTTCGACCAGCTCTTTTCCGAGGGCGATCAGGTTCATATCGGCCAGCTGCGCGTCGATGTGCTGCACACCCCGGGCCACACCCCCGCCTGCCTGACCTATGTCATCGGCGATGCGGCCTTTGTCGGCGACACGCTGTTTATGCCCGATTTCGGCACGGCACGTTGCGATTTCCCCGGAGGCTCGGCCGACATGATGTGGGACTCGGTGCAGAAAATCCTCGCCCTGCCCGAAGAGACGCGCATCTTTGTGGGCCATGACTACAAGGCCGAGGGGCGCGACCATTACGCCTGGGAAACGACGGTGGGCGAGCAAAAGGCCGCCAACAAGCATGTCGGCGCCGGGGCCTCGAAAGAGGATTTCGTCCGCGCCCGCACCGAGCGCGACTCGCAACTGGGTATGCCGCGCCTGATCGTGCCTTCGCTGCAGGTGAACATGCGTGCAGGCCAGATGCCCGAGGCTGAAGACAATGGCACTGTCTATCTGAAAGTGCCCGTCAACAAGCTCTGAGCCGAAACACACACCACAGATGACAGGGGCACCTTTGACTGCCCCTGTCGTCGTCTTCACAAAGGGACGAAAAACATGATTCCTGCAGACTGGATTTGGGGCCTTGTCGGTGGCCTGATGATCGGCACCGCAGCGGCCATCTTCCTTCTCGGCAATGGCCGGATCATGGGAGCAAGCGGGCTGATCGGCGGGCTTGTCGACCGCTCGGGCTGGGGCAACTGGCAAGAGCGCGTGGCTTTTCTCGGCGCGCTGGTCGTGGTGCCCGCGCTGATGCTGCCGCTCTATTCCGACGAGGTCAGCACCAACATCACCTCCAACCTCGGTATCGTCATCGCGGGCGGGCTTCTGGTCGGCATCGGCACGCGGCTGGCCAATGGCTGCACCTCGGGCCACGGGGTCTGTGGCATCTCGCGCTTCTCGCTGCGCGGCATGGTGGCGACTGTCTTCTATCTGCTTGCGGGCGGCATCGCGATGGTGCTCTTCCGCCATGTTCTGGGAGTGATCTGATGCAACGGACCCTCATTGCCGCCCTTGCGGGCGGGCTGTTCGGCGCGGGGCTTCTGGTCTCGGGCATGACCGACACGACCAAGGTTCAGGGCTGGCTCGACATCTTCGGGGCCTGGGACCCGACGCTGGCTTTCGTGCTGGGTGGGGCTATCCTGCCGATGCTGCTGGCCTGGAACATGACCACACGTCGCGCGCAATCGCTGGCGGGCACACCCTTTCCGGGCAAACCCGACCCGCGCCTGGGCCATAACCTCGTCATCGGTTCGGTGCTGTTTGGCGCAGGCTGGGGGCTGGTGGGGCTCTGCCCGGGGCCGGCCATCGCCTCGATAAGCTGGGGCGGAACCGGCGGCATCACCTTCCTTCTTGCCATGATCGGCGGTATGATCATTGCGCAGCCCATCCGGGTGCAAATCGACCGCATTGCCGCCATCTGACCGGAGCCCGATCATGGAAATTCGTCCCTTGACCGACAGTTACGCTGTCTCGCCCCAGATCACGCCCGAAGATGTGGCCGCGATTGCCGAAGCGGGGTTCACGACGGTCATCTGCAACCGCCCCGATGGCGAGATCCCGACCGAGGTGCAGGCCAGCGCTATCCGCGCGGCGGCCAGAGCAGCAGGGCTGCGCTTTGTCGAGAACCCGGTGGTGGGCGGCGCAATCACGCTCGACAATGTCTCGGAACAGGGGCGGGCGATGCGTGATAGCGCGGGGCCGGTGCTTGCCTATTGCGCCTCGGGCAACCGCTCATCCATCGTCTGGGCATTGTCGCAGGCGGGCGCGCGGCCCACGGATGATCTGATTGCAATTCCTGCGCGGTATGGCTACGCGCTCGAGCCCTTCCGCCACACGATCGAGCAACTGGCGCGCGGGTAGACCCTGCACGCGCTGACTGTCGGGCCCTGCTGCATCCTGCAGCAGGGCCCGTTGCTTGTGTAGCGGCTGCGGCGACCATGTTTCGTGCTGCAGCCGCCTGAAGGATGCGCGGCGTCGCGAAAAGCCCCCCCGGACCATGCCCCGCCACCCACCCGCACCGACCAAGCGGGCATGGTGCCGAAGCGCGCGATATGCCGTCAAACGCCGCGTCTGGCGCAAGCGATCAGGCCGGGGTGGCATCACCCTCTGGCCCGGTCGGTTCCGCATCAGGATCGGCCGCTTGCGCCGCGCCATCGCTGCCAGCAGGGGGGACAAAAGCCGTCTGCGGCGGGCGCAGGGGCAGGATCGTGGCGGGCAGCGCCACCCGAGAGACCGACACGCCCATCGCATCGGTCAGCGTGCCGGGCGTCGCTGTCAGGCGCACGGCGCGCTGGCCGCGCGCCTGCCCCAGCCGACCGATGCCAAGTGGCTGTTCCGAGATCGTTTCCAGCGCCAGCGCTTCGAGTGCCGTTTCGGTCAGGCGCAGCACATCGCCCGGTCGCAGGCGCAACGCCTCGGTCAGCGTGACCTGCACCCGGCAGAGCACGGCCTGCAACTGCACGGGCGAGCCGCTGACCGTGGCCTCCAACCGCGCAGACCAGTCGCGCGTCTCGGCCTCTGGTGCGTCGCGGTGCGCAGGGGCCGGATCGGGCTTAGGCAGCACCACGGTCCAGGTCCCTTGCCGCGCGCCAAAGCCCAGCGAAACCTGCAGCCGCAGCAGGCAATAGCGCCCGTCATCAAGCATCAGCCCCAGCGGACGCGGGTCATCGAGGAAGGAACCATAGACAAAGCCGCTGACCTGCCGCGCCTGCGGCAGCGCGGCGCAGCGCGTCTCGATCAGCCGCAGATAGGCGTCGATCATCGGCGCGAGCAGCGCGGCATCAGTGCGGGTGGGTTTGCGGCGCGGCGGGTCGGTGCTGTCCACACGCCCGGTGGCCTGCGCCTCGATCATGCCCGCCAGCACCTGCGGGCAGGCCATGATCACGCCCAGCCGCTCTCCCTGCCCCTCGAGCAGCGACAGGAACATGCCGGGCTCGGCCTCGTCAATCACCTCGGGCAGGCTGACCTCTTGCACCTGTACGTCCTGCACGGCACCGTCGAGGCCCGGGCAATCCGATGCCATGCGCCCGAAGGCCACGCGCAGCGCGGAGTCAAACGCCGCCCTCTCCTGCGCGGCGACCTTGCGGTGCCGGGTGGCCATCTGACCCAGGGTAGATGCCCTGCCCGTACCTTGCGGTTCTGTCTGCGCGCCGTCCTGTTCCATCACTGCCCCGACCACCCGTCCTGCGCCAGACTGACGCAAAAGGGTTAGCAAAGGCTGAACAGGCGCGCAGATTCCGTTGCTCAGGTACCGCTCTGGCAGACCGGAAGGGCGCGGGTAAAGCTCGCGATATCAGCGCGTTTGCGGGCATTGCGCAGCGGCGGCCAGTCGCGGGCAACCCCGCCCCAGCGGCCTGGCGCACCGGCCACGACCCCGTCACGCTCGACCGCCTGCGCAGCAATGCGCGCGGCACAGCGCAGATTGGTCGGCCCATCATACAGCCCCTTGGGATGCGACAGATCACAGCCGTAGAACCGGGCCGATGTCGGCCAGATCTGCAACAGCCCCCGATAGCGCCCGCCCGCACCAGCCGCCTCGGGCCGCCAGGTGCTCTCGTAGCCCGCCAGCCCCGAGAAGAACGCAGTCCAGAACGCCTTGCGCCCCGTTTCATCGGCCGCCTTGTAGCCCGGGCAGAAGGTGTCGATATCGCGCGGCACGCTGGCGACCAGCGCCTGTCCCTCATTGTCGAGCGCATCGAACTTGGCCGCGTTCCAGAGCGGCGCTTCGGGGCGGTGATCCCAGCGGGTGACGATTTCGGGGGCAGATTTGCGCGCCCCGGCCTCGGGGGCCGAAAGCGTGCAGGCGGGCGCGAGCAGGACCAGTCCAGACAGGACCGCCGCGCGAAGGGGCGTGAAAACAGGCATGAAGTGTCCGAGAAGTGACGCAGCACGGAGATTGTGCTGCGCTGCGGCAAATGCCCCGAATCACCACGATGCGCAACGACACGAGCCCGTGAGGCCCCATGCTTGCGCGGACAATCGCCGATCCGCCCCTTGCTGGCGCTGCCCCGCAGGGCTAAAGACAGCGCAAACCCCATCACCGGAGGCCCACGCCCATGCTGGATCTGAGTTTCGAGCCCCCCGCCGCAAAGCGCATCTCGGGTGCGACGGGCGATTGGGAACTGGTCATCGGGATGGAGATCCACGCCCAGATCTCGAGCCAGGCCAAGCTCTTCTCGGGCGCCTCGACCACATTCGGGGCGGAACCCAACGCCAATGTCAGCTTCATCGACGCGGGCATGCCGGGGATGCTGCCGGTGGTCAATGAATACTGCATCGAACAGGCCGTGCGCACCGGGCTGGGCTTGAAGGCAGCGATCAACCTTGTCTCGGCCTTCGACCGCAAGAATTATTTCTACCCCGACCTGCCGCAGGGCTATCAGATCAGCCAGCTCTATCACCCCCTTGTCGGCGAGGGCGAGGTGATCGTCGAGATGGGGCCGGGCGTGGCACGACTTGTGCGGATCGAGCGCATCCATGTCGAGCAGGACGCGGGCAAGTCGATCCATGACATGGACCCGAACATGTCGTTTGTGGACCTCAACCGGACAGGTGTGGCGCTGATGGAAATCGTCTCGCGCCCCGATATTCGCGGCCCCGAGGAGGCGGCCGCCTATGTCACCAAGCTGCGCCAGATCCTGCGTTACTTAGGCACCTGTGACGGCAACATGCAGAACGGCAATCTGCGCGCGGATGTGAATGTCTCGGTCTGCCGTCCCGGCCAGTATGAGAAATATCAGGAAACGCAGGACTTCGCCCATCTCGGCACCCGCTGCGAGATCAAGAACATGAATTCGATGCGGTTCATCCAGGCCGCGATCGAGTATGAGGCCCGCCGCCAGATCGCGATTCTGGAGGATGGCGGGGCAGTCGTGCAGGAAACGCGGCTGTTCGACCCGGACAAGGGCGAAACCCGCTCGATGCGATCCAAGGAAGAGGCGCATGATTACCGCTACTTCCCCTGCCCCGACCTGCTGCCGCTGGAGATCGAGCAGGCCTGGGTCGATGACATCGCGGCCTCGCTGCCGGAACTCCCCGACGCCAAAAAGGCCCGCTTCATGGGTGATTTCGGGCTGACGGATTATGACGCCTCGGTGCTCACCGCCGATGTCGCCAATGCCGCCTATTTCGAGGCCGTGGCCGCCGAGGCAGGCGATGGCAAACAGGCTGCCAACTGGGTGATCAACGAGCTTTTCGGGCGGCTGAAGAAAGACGCGCGCGAGATCACCGACAGCCCTGTAAGCGCCAGCCAGCTTGCCGGGATCATCCGGCTGATCGCGGCGGGCGATATCTCGGGCAAGATCGCCAAGGATCTGTTCGAGATCGTCTATACCGAGGGCGGCGACCCGGCGGCGATTGTCGAGGAACGCGGCATGAAGCAGGTCACCGATACCGGCGCCATCGAGGCCGCCGTGATCGAGGCCATCGCCGCCAACCCCGCGCAGGTAGAAAAGGCCAAACAGAACCCCAAGCTCGCAGGCTGGTTCGTGGGTCAGGTGATGAAAGCCACTGGCGGCAAGGCCAACCCCAAGGCAGTGAACGAGATCGTGGCGGCGAAGCTGGGGCTTTGACCTCCGTTCGTGGCCCTGATGGCTGGCTTCGACATTGAGTATTTTTGGCAAGAAAATGTGGGCAGAGAGCGCGATTCTGATGCAATGGCATCTGAATGCGTGATGGGCGCTTGGGCAAGCGGATCGCGCTAGGTGTGAGAGGGCAGTAAGCTGGCGCGTCATCTAATTCGGGAGGCGACCTGTCTGTCATGTTCCAGCACGGAACGTGTCCTTGACACAAGGGCGCCGATCCGCAACCTGTCTGGATGCATTTCTCATCTGTATTTTGCCATGTTCGACTGATAGCGGCAGGTCTCTGCATCTTCATCATGGCGGCCTGTTCAGGCACAACGATCATTACGGATTATTCAGAGCGCGCGCAGGCAGGAGCGGCGCGCAATCTTCTGATTTTCATGGATGGCACGTCCAACGACCTCAACAGCGTGACAAATGTCTCGCGCCTGCATGCTTTCGCGAAAAATCAGAACCGACAGGACCTGGCGATCTTCTACACAAGCGGCGTGGGGGCTGACGGGACAGGGATTATCGGAATGGGTTCCGGCCTCGGGATCGGGCGGGATGTGCGGTCAGCCTATCGGTTTCTGGCAGAGACCTATCGCGATGGCGCAGATATCGCGCATCTCTATGGCTATAGCCGAGGCGCCTATGCTGCGCGTATTCTTGCGGGGTTTCTTTACACTGTGGGGCTGGTCGATATCGCGCAGCGGCCTGATGGTCAGGGTGGCTGGCAAACGCACTCAGGCGCCGAGCGCGATGCGCTGATCGCGGAACTCTACCGAGCCTAAAAGGGAAAGCACAGCCTTGCAACGCGGCGCGCGCGGGTGGACCGGGTGATTGCCGCGCATGGGCTGGAGCGCAGGGTCGCGCCGGAGGCGTTCCGATTTGCGGTGGTGGGCCTGTGGGACACTGTCGAGGCGCTGGGATGGCCGAATGCGCGCGAAGACATCGACATGCCGAATGGCAGATATGAAGATCAGGTCTGCAATATGGACAAGGTGCTGCATGCTGTCGCCCTCGATGACAACCGCGCCACGATGTATACGCCGATTCTGATGTCGTTGCCGCGCCTGTGGCAGCATTGCGCCGACCAGCCCGGAAAGGCTCGGGGCGCGCATGTGACAGAGGTCTGGTTTGCCGGGGCGCATTCGGATGTGGGGGGGCGGATATGGGCGCGGGTATCTCAGCGGTGTGTCGCTCAACTGGATGCTGGGCGAGGTCGGCCGTATCGGGATTGGCGGGCGTTCTGTCTTTCCGCAAGAGGCCGGGGTCTATGCCGACCCGCTCGATATCGTGCATGATGCCCAAGGTAACAATCTGCTGTTCCGCAGAATCTTCAAACGCCGTGCGCGCGATTTGCAGGGCTATGCCGGGCAGACGGGCCAGACGATAAAGGTCCATGAAAGTGCCATCGCACGGCTGAAGGCGCAGCACGCGCTCATGCGCGCCGAGGACCGGACCGGGCGCGACACGCGCCTCCCCAGAACCCTCGACGACGCCCTGCGCAGCGATATCGCAGCCTGCCTCGAGACGGATCCCCGCATGATGAGAGCGGACGCGGCATGTTCCTGGCTCGAGATCGTGCCATAGTCGGCATAACGCCTCTGAGCGTCACGAAAAAAGCCGCGTCCCGGGGGAGGCGGCTTTCAGTCCGTCGTGATCGGGCAGGATTACTTGATCTTGCCTTCCTTGTATTCGACATGCTTGCGCACAACCGGGTCGTATTTGCGGATGGTCATCTTCTCGGTCATGGTGCGGGCGTTTTTCTTGGTGACGTAGAAATGCCCGGTGCCTGCGGTCGAGTTCAGGCGGATCTTGATGGTGGTTGGCTTCGCCATGTGCGTGTCTCCTGCAGCGGGCGGCGCGCGTCTCGCCCGTGCCCGTGAATTCTGAACCCGCCTTCTACGCCTCTGGGCGCGCGTGTCAACTGCAAAGGAGCGGGTTTTCGCCCGGTTTTGCAGTGATGCGGATGGTCTGTAAGCCGGGTTCTGTTCAGGGGCGCGTGCCCCCTCGATGGCCATTCATCTGGGCCCGCGCTTGCGTGCGGGCTCGAGCTGCCAACCCGGACCTCGGGCCAAGGCGGCCCTGCGGGGATATCCGTGTCGGATCACACCCGCGCGAGGTCCCTATTCGGCATTGCTCCGGGTGGGGCTTGCCGTGCCAGTCCGGTTACCCGTCCTGCGGTGGGCTCTTGCCCCACCGTTTCACCCTTACCCGGCCACGAAGGGTCGGGCGGTCTGTTTTCTGTGGCGCTTTCCCTCGGGTTGCCCCGGCCGGGCGTTACCCGGCACCCTTGCCTTGTGGAGCCCGGACTTTCCTCGCACAGCCCTGTCGGGCCGCGCGCGGCCATCCGACCATCCGCATCACGCCCCGACATAGGGGCAGTCCGCGCCCGGCGCAAGCGCTGTCACCCCGGCCGATGCCCTGACGCTCTTGTTCCCGGGCAGAGGCTGCACTAATCAGGACACAGGCGGAAAGTGAGGACAGATGCGGATACTTGTGACCAATGATGACGGGATCAACGCCCCGGGCCTTGCTGTGCTGGAAGAGATCGCGCGCGCGGTCGCAGGGCAAGAGGGCGAGGTCTGGACCGTCGCCCCCGCCTTTGAGCAATCGGGGGTGGGCCATTGCATCAGCTACACCCATCCGACAATGATCGCGAAGCTTGGCCCCCGCCGCTATGCCGCCGAGGGCTCGCCCGCCGATTGCGTGCTGGCGGGGCTTTATGACGTGCTGCAGGGCGCCCGGCCCGATCTGGTGCTTTCGGGCGTGAACCGGGGCAACAATTCGGCTGAGAACGTGATGTATTCCGGCACTGTTGGCGGTGCAATGGAGGCCGCGCTGCAGGGCCTGCCTGCGATTGCGCTGTCGCAATATATGGGGCCACAAAGCGAAGAACTGCCTTCGATCTTCGACGCCGCCATCGGACATGGTCAGGCCGTGGTGAAAACGCTGCTGACCAAGGGCATCTGGGACACGGGCGATTACCGGCTGTTCTATAATGTAAACTTCCCGCCGGTCGGGCGCGAAGCCGTCAAGGGCATCAAGGTCGCCCCGCAAGGGTACAGAAAAGATACGTTTTTCGGGGTCAAGCCGCATATCTCGCCCTCGGGGCGCAAGTTCCTCTGGATCACCGGCGGGCCACAGCATCTGCCGACCGCGCCGGGCAGCGATGCGGCCGTCAATCTCGAGGGCTTCATCTCGGTTACACCGATGCGCGCGGATCTGACCGCGCATGACGCGCTGCAAGATGTGCAGAAGGCGCTGGAATGAGTGACGATCTGGCCGAGGCAAGGATGCGCTTCATCTACACGATCCGCTCGCGCGGCGTGACCGATGCGCGCGTGCTCTCGGCGATGGAAAAGATCGACCGGCGCGCCTTTGTCACGGGTGTTTTCGCTGATCGCGCCTATGAGGACATGCCCCTGCCCATCGCCTGCGGCCAGACCATCAGCCAGCCCTCGGTCGTGGCGCTGATGACCGAGGCGCTGCAGGTCGGGCCGCGCGACAAGGTGCTCGAGGTCGGCTCGGGTTCGGGCTATCAGGCCGCGATCCTCAGCCAGCTTGCCCGCCGCGTCTATACGGTCGAGCGCCACAAGGCCCTGGCACAGGGCGCGCGCGAGGTGTTCGACAGGCTGGGGCTGACCAATATCACCTCTTTCGTCTCCGATGGCAGTTTCGGGCTGCCCGATCAGGCCCCGTTTGATCGCATCATCGTGACCGCCGCCGCCGAAGACCCCCCCGGCCCCCTCTTGGCGCAGTTGCGCGTTGGGGGTATCATGGTGGTGCCCGTGGGGCAGTCGGACACAGTTCAGACGCTGATCCGCGCCATCCGGCACGAAGACAGGGTTGAATATGAGGAATTGCGCGCCGTGCGCTTTGTTCCGCTGGTCGAAGGTCTGGGCCAGTAGGGCAGGAAAGCCACGCGATGGCGGAGAAACCGCTGCAGGTCGGGCACAGAGGCAAGGGGCAGAGACGATGAAAACAATCAACCGGGTCAGCCTGCTGGGCAGTGTCGCGCTGCTTGCCCTCGGGGCTTGCAGCGATTTCGACATGGATCTGCGCCGCACCGATAGCGGCTTTTCCACCTCTGAGGCCGCGCGTCAGGCCACCGCCGCCCGCCCGCGGGCCGATGCGCGCGGGGTGATCACCTACCCGGATTATCAGGTCGTCATCGCCCGTGGGGGCGATAGCGTGTCAGATGTCGCCGACCGTATCGGCATCAGCGCGCGCGAGCTGGCAAGCTTCAACGCACTGACCCCCGAGACCGGGCTGCGCGCGGGCGAGGTTCTGGCCCTGCCGCGGATGCTGAGCGGCACGGCGCCAGGTCGCGACGATTCGGGCGAGATCGAGATCTCGACCCTGGCCGACAGCGCGATTGCCCGCGCCGAAGGGCGCGCGCCTGCCGCGCCGCCCACACAGGTACAACCGGCGAGCCAGCAGCCCACGCGCCACCGCGTCGAACGCGGCGAAACAGCGTTCCAGATCGCGCGGCTTTATAATGTCACCCCGCGTGCCCTGGCCGAATGGAACGGGCTTGATCCGGAAATGCGCGTGCGCGAGGGTCAGATGCTGATGATCCCGGTTGCCCGCGACGTAGCCGCAGCCGCGCCTGCCCCTGAACCCGAGCGCGTGCCCGAACCCGGCACGGGCAGCGCCACCCCGACGCCGCCAAGTGCCAGCGCCCCGCTGCCGGAACCTGCGCCTCCGGTGCAAGAGAGCGCCGCCGCCGCCGAAGAGGCCCGCCCGCCCTCGCCTGCCCTGTCCGAGACCCGCACCGAGGCCAGCCGTGCGCAATTCGTCATGCCGGTCGACGGGCGGGTCATTGCTGTTTACAATCCAAGCCGGAATATGCACGGGATTCGAATTGCAGCAACTGCTGGCACTGAGATCAAGTCCGCCGGACCGGGCACAGTATTGAGGGTCCACCGGGACGATACCGGGCGAACAATCCTCCTCATTCGCCATGCTGATAATATTACGACCGCTTATCTGAATGTTGACCGATTAACGGTGCAGCAGGATGATCGCGTGACTGCCGGACAAAAGGTTGGAATCTTGTCGTCGACTGGTGACAACTTCATGCATTTTGAGGTGCGGCGCGGCGTCGAGAGCGTCGATCCGATGCGCTATCTGCAATAAGCTTGGGCTGGACAGGGGTGGTCGCTTTGCGCTAAGCCTCCGTTAGCGCTAACTCAGCTATCGAGGCTCCCATGACCCCCTCCGAGCAAAGCCAGCACGCCCTCGCCCTGTGCCAGATGGCGCCGGTCATCCCGGTTTTGGTGATCGACACGCTTGCGCAGGCCCGACCGTTGGCCGAGGCACTGGTTGCCGGTGGGCTGCCCGTGCTGGAAGTCACCCTGCGCACCGAATGCGCGCTTGAGGCGATTGCCGCCATGGCCGAGGTCGAGGGGGCCGTGGTCGGGGCAGGCACGGTGCTGAGCCCTGCGCAGATGGCCGATGCCGCCGGGGCTGGTGCCCGATTCGCAGTTGCGCCCGGCGCCACGCCCGCGCTGATCGACGCCGCCCGCATCAACGCCCTGCCGCTCCTGCCCGGCGCGCAGACCTGCTCCGAGATCATGGTCCTGCTCGAACAGGGCTACGATGTGCAGAAATTCTTTCCTGCCGAGGCGATTGGCGGGGCTGCAGCACTGAAATCCATTGCCGGCCCCCTGCCGCAAGTCACATTCTGCCCCACTGGCGGCATCAGCGCGACACGCGCGCCCGATTACCTGTCGCTGCCCAATGTCGCCTGTGTCGGCGGAAGCTGGATCGCGCCGAAAGCAGCGCTCGCTGCGAATGACTGGGAAACCGTGACCAAACTGGCGCGCGATGCCGCTGCACTTGGGCGCTGACGCCGTGTCCTGCGCGCGACACTGCGCAGATGCAGCATCTTTGTACTGGACCTGCATGCGCTGCTTGCGCTATCGTCAGCCCCGAGGCAGATAAAAACAGGCAACCACAACAGGTTGCGCCATGAAGTTCATTTCCCGCCGCGGCTTTCTGCTGTCGGCTTCATCGCTTTCGCTGCTGACAGCCGCGGGCTGCGAGACAACGTCAGATACGCCTGAAACGGCCGACGCGCCCCGCATGACCGCCGATGGTCGGCCCATCGCCACAACGCGGGCAGAACCGCTCTCGGCCCATGCCGCGCGTTTCGGGATCGCCCCGATTTCCTATGAAGAGCGCGAGGATGGCGCGCATACCCTGCCCGCGACAGGCATGAGCCTGATCCCGCCGCAGTTTCACCGTCAGGTTGTGGAATACGAGACCACGCATCGACCCGGCACGATTCTTGTCAGCAACAGTCAGCGGCAGCTTTTCCTAATCCTGCCCGATGGCTTCGCCTTGCGCTACGGAATCGCCGTCGGGCGCGAGGGGCGGACCTGGCGCGGCTCGGGCAATATCTATCGCCGCGCCCACTGGCCCACCTGGACCCCGACCGCGCGCATGATCCGCGAGGACCCGTCGCTGGCGCGTTTCGCGGGCGGTATGCCCGGCGGCGGGCGCAACCCGCTGGGCGCGCGCGCGCTCTATCTGCAATCGGGCGGCGTGGACCGGGGCTACCGCATCCATGGCACGCCCGAATACTGGCTGATCGGTCAGTATGTGTCTTCGGGCTGTATCCGCATGGTGAATCACGACGTGGTCGACCTCTATGAGCGGGTACCGAATGGTACACGGGTCATCACGATCTGAGCCGATTGCACCGGGAGAGCCGCGTCTTCACTGCCCCAGCCGCGCTCGCATGGTGCCGCCCGCCGGTCTGCGCTGCAATCGTGCCCATGGCACGGTTTTCGGGCGCGCCCTCACAGGCGACGCAATTCCAGCCAGATGCCGTCTTTCGCGCGCACGGTCATATGGGCAATCGGCACCGGCACGCGCCCCGCGACCGGCGCAAGCTCCCACTCGCAGAGGATCCGTGCCAGAATCAGCACCGCCTCGGCCATGGCAAACCCGGCCCCGGTGCAGACACGCGGCCCGGCTGAGAACGGCAGAAAAGCATCGCGTGCGCAGCGCTTGGTCGCCGCCTCCTGCCAGCGTTCGGGGCGGAACTCATGCGGTGCGTCCCAGATGCGTTCATTGCGCCCCATATGCCAGGGCGAGACGATCACCTGCGTCCCCGGCCCCAGCCTGCGCTCGCGGAATGTCTCGGGACGGGTTGCCTCGCGCACCAGCATCGGCACCGGCGGGTACAGCCGCAGCGCCTCGCGAAACGTGTCGCGGATCAACGGGAACTGGCGCAGGATGGCGAAATCGGGGGCGGGGCCACCCAGATGCGGGCCCAGCGCCTGCGCCTCCTCAATCAGCTTTGCCTGCCAGTCGGGGTGAGTCGCGATCAGATAGAGCGTCCAGGCCAGTGCCGAGGCGCTGGTTTCGTGGCCTGCCAGAAAGAAGATCGCCACCTGATCGACCATTTCCTCGGTGGTGAAACGCGCGCCGGTCTCAGGGTCACGCGTGGTCATGATCTTGGTGGCCAGATCATCCGGCGCGGTCCCTGCCTCGATCTCGGCCATGCGCCTGGCCGTCATGGTGGTGATCAGCGACCGGATATGCCGCGCCGTTTCGCGCGTGGCGCGCGGGAAATAGCGCGGCGCCCATCCCGGCATGGGGATGAGCGCGGCCAGATTCAGGATCGGGCTGGAGCGCTGATGCGCGCGGAAGGTGTGATAGACCTCTGACGCGGTGGCATCCTCGATCGGGACGGAAAACAGCGTGCGGAAGATCACATCGGCGGCGGCATGGCTTGTCGCCTCTTCGATCTCCCTCGCACCCGGGGCCAGCCGCGCTGCCGCGGCCTCTGCCGCCGCCCACATCGCCGGAAAGGTGTCGCGCAGCCGCCCGCCTTCAAACGCCGGGTCAATCATGCGCCGCTGGCGGGCCCATGTCGCGCCATTGGTGACAAAGACCGACTCGCCCAGAAGCAGCTTCAGCCCCTCACGCACACGCTCGGATTTCGGGAAGTCAGAGGGGCGCTCTTGCAGCACCAGCCACACCAGATCGGGGGTGTTGACCATGACCGAATGCAGGAAGGGCAGTTTCACCTCGGCCATCTTGGCGCGGTAGAGCCGCGCGGGCTGGGTCGAGAGGATATCGCGCTTGAACAGCATCACATGCCGCCAGAAAGGCACGCGGTCGGGCCTGTGCTCGGGCATGGGGGGCATTTGGGGCGCGCGCATCAGGCCAGCCGTTCCTCTGGGCGCAGATGGCAGTCATGACTGACCGAGACCGAGGATTTGCGATTGGCGAAACGGTCGGCCAGCGCCAACGGGCCTGCCGTGATCAGAAAATAATCATAGTCGCGCGGTGCATCAAACGCGCAGAGATACTGGAAATGCAGCCGGAAATAGCGGCGGCGGTATTTACGATAGGTCTCGGGCTTGAGGCTCTTGGTGAAGGCCGCCGAAATCACGATGGGCCAGCGCTTGCCCTCTTTCGGGGCCGCCCCCGAGCTTGAGACCGGATCACAAAGCGCATAGGTGCAGCCATCGCCCGGTGCTGTGACATCAAGCCAGAACAGCTCGTCGCGCGTCGAGAGATAGCGCAGATCCTCGCGCAGCCCCTGCGCCTCGGGCAGGTAGGATTGCATCGGCACGCAATGACCCAGCGACAGGAAGGCCAGCCGCGCCAGCCCCGGCGCATGGTCCGCACGGATGACCCGCGCCAGCACAGACACGCCCAGATGAACGCCCGAGGAATGGCCCACCACCAGCACCTCGTCGAGATCGGGATCGCGCAGCGCTGCGCCGATCATCTCGGCGAACTCGTCCAGCCGCGCCTCCAGCTCGGGCGGGTTGCGGCCTTTGTGCTTGGCGGTGAAGGCGAAATCGAGAAGCAGGTAATGGACGAAGAACTTGCCGTCGATACGGCGAAACCCGTGCAGGATGGGCGGCACGACCACCAGCGCCAACGGAACGGCCACCCACCACGGCAAGAGGAATGACAACCCCCAGCCCGCAAGCCCCGCCGCCGCCAGGGCAATCGCCAGTTGCCCCAGCAGCATCACGACCGGATACATCGCCGCAATCCCGGGGCCCGCGCGCAGCCGGAACAGCCGGAACAGCACCCCGGTTGAAAGATAGGTCCAGGCCGTGCGCGCCAGCAACAGGTAGGTGGCAAGAAGACCCGCCTGCATCGAGGCGCGCACGATATCGGCCCATTCAAGAACATTGATCTCGCTCTCGGTCCGCTGGCCTTCGACCTCCGAAGTGACGACCCAGCCATAAGGCCCATCGCCCTGTTTCGGACGCTGGCGAATCGCATAGCCCGAGATGCGCGCCTGATCCGTGGATTCGCAGCGGTAAAGCTCACGGTAACGGCGCGGCGGAAACGGGTCGAAACCGGGGATGTAGAACACCCGGCGCCGGCGCACATTCTGGCGCGTTGTCGTTGTCTGCTCGGTCACTGCATCCATGCGGGGGCCTGTTTTTGAATGGCCTTTTTCCGGCGAGCATAGCGAGAAAACGCGGCAAGATTAAGCCATTCTTTCCCGCCATCCCGGGCCTGCGCCCCGTCAGCGCGGCTTGGGCCCCGGCCGCCCGCCGTCACGCGGCCCTCGTCCCTGCGCGCGGGCCCCCTTCCCCGGTGCCGCGCCTGACCGCGCCTT
>SKIF01000106.1 GCA_007116575.1 Paracoccaceae bacterium | reverse complement strand
GCCTGACCGCGCCTTGCCGCGCCCCTGCGGCGTGCGCGGGGACTTGGGGCCGGGGGCGGATGCGCCCTTGCGCGGCGCGGCGCGGGCGACCCGCTTTGCCTTCGCGGGGCTGTCTTCCGCCGCTGCGCCCCCGCCCAACTGATCACGCAGCACGCGCGGCTTGACCTCTTCCACCGCACCGCGCGCGAGGCTGCCAAGCTGGAACGGGCCGTAGCTGATGCGGATCAGCCGGTTGACGCTGAGCCCCACCTGCGCCAGCGCGCGGCGGATCTCGCGGTTGCGCCCCTCGCGGATGCCAATGGTCAGCCAGGCATTCGCGCCTTGCTGGCGGTCGATGCTCACGATCATGGGCTGGAACCGCTCGCCCTCGACCACCACCCCCTCGCGCAGCGGCGCAAGCAAGGCCTCGCTCGGCGCGCCATTGACCCGCACGCGGTATTTGCGCAACCAACCGGTCGCGGGCAGTTCCAGCTTGCGCTTCAACTCGCCGTCATTGGTCAGGAGCAACAGCCCTTCCGAGTTCAGGTCCAGCCGCCCCACGGTCATCACGCGCGGCAGCCCCTCGGGCAGCGCGTCGAACACGGTCGGGCGGCCTTTCTCGTCGCGCGCGGACGTCACCAGCCCCAGCGGTTTGTGATAGAGCCAGAGCCGTGCAGGCTCGGCCTCGGGCAGCGGCTTGCCATCGAGGCTGATCCGGTCGCGCGGGCCGACATTGAGCGCGGGGCTGTCGATGCGCTTGCCATTCACCGCCACCCGTCCGGCGCGGATCATTGCCTCGGCATCACGGCGCGAGGCCACGCCCGCGCGCGCCAGCACCTTGGCGATACGCTCTCCTGCCGCTGTCTTCTCCACCATCCCCATTCATCCTTGCTCAAATATCCTTAGGCGGGGTCGTCATTCTTGCGTCAGGTTCGCGCAACACTGGCGACGCGGGGGCAAAGCCCCCCCTTGCCTTGCCCGATCAGGGCCGCCAACGCAGGAAATTCGCGATCATCCGCAACCCGGTCGCCTGCGACTTCTCGGGGTGGAACTGGGTTCCGATGATATTGTCACGCGCGACAATCGCCGTCACCGGCCCGCCATACTCCACATGCGCCAGCAGATGCGCCGGGCTTGCTACATGGAACTGATAGGAATGCACGAAATAGGCGTGATCGCCCGTCGCCACGCCGTCGAGCACCGGATGGGCCCGGTCGATGACCAGATCGTTCCAACCCATATGCGGCACTTTCAGGCTGGCGTCCGCAGGGGTGATCCGCTCGACCGCACCGCCGATCCAGTCCAGCCCCGCCACCTCTTCATATTCGCGGCCCACACTCGCCAGCATCTGCATACCCACACAGATGCCAAAAAAGGGCACGCCCCGGCGCAGTACGGCGTCTTCCAGCGCCTCGACCATGCCGGGGGCCGCCCCGAGCGCGCGGCGGCAGGCGGGAAAGGCCCCGTCGCCAGGCAGCACGATGCGGTCGGCGCGCGCCACGTCCTCGGCGCGCGAGGTGACGATCACCTCGCCCCCGCCTACCTCCTGCGCCATGCGCTGAAAGGCTTTTTCGGCGGAATGCAGATTGCCGCTATCGTAATCGACCAGAACCGTAAGCATGACCGCTCAGAGCGCCCCCTTGGTCGAGGGGATCGCGTCGTCGCGACGCGGGTCGGGCTCGACCGCCTCGCGCAAGCTGCGCGCGACAGCCTTGAAGGCGGCCTCGGCAATGTGGTGGGCATTGATCCCGTTGAGCTTGTCCACATGCAGCGTGATGCCGCCATGGGTCGCGAGCGCCTGAAAGAATTCGCGCACGAGTTCGGTATCGAATGTGCCGATCTTGGCGGCGGGAAACTCGACATTCCAGACCAGATAGGGCCGCCCCGATAGGTCGAGTGCGGCGCGCATAAGCGCGTCATCCATCGCCAGGTGGCAGGCTCCGTAGCGGCGAATCCCGCGCTTGTCGCCCAGCGCCTGCGCCAGCGCCTGCCCCAGCGCGATGCCGCAATCCTCGACCGTGTGGTGATCATCGATATGCAGGTCGCCCTTGGCCGCAAGCTTGATGTCGATCAGCGAATGACGGGCCAACTGGTCGAGCATGTGATCGAAGAATCCGACGCCGGTTCGGCAGTCATACTGCCCGGTGCCGTCGAGATTCAGGCTGACCGTGATTTCGGTCTCGGCGGTCTTGCGGCTGAGGCTGGCCTGTCGCATGGGTCTCTCTCCGGTCGCGCATGTTCCGGCGCGCTGTATAGGCGAGCGCGCGCGCCAATGAAAGCGCATTGATGCAGACGGGCAGGCATGATGTAATATGCCCTGAGCAACCAAAGCGGGGATGGGGCCATGCGCAAGCAGCTTGTGGTTGTGGTGCACGGGGTCGGGGTGCGCGAGGCCGGTACCAGTACCGAGCTTTTATCCGCCGCCCTGCAGAGCGACGACCTGCCGCCCCATTCCAGCGATGATTTCCGCCTGCAGGAGCCCGACATTTATGATCAGGGCGGGCTGGTACGAACCTTTCCCGCCCATCAACGACGCTATCGCCGCTATGACGATGCCGGTCGCGTGGTCAAGGAACGTATTATCGCCGATTTCTACTGGGGTGACATCGCGGCGGTGCGCTGGGGCGCGGTTGGGGCGGTACTGGCCTTTTTCCGCATCGCGATGGGGCTGGGCCATGCCGTCCGCGAGAACGCGCGCGATGTGTTTCCCGGCGCAAGCGGGCCGAATTACTGGAGCCGCCGTCTGGCCGGGCTGGCTTCGCTGGCGATCCACGGGCCGGTTGTGGCGACAAATATCGTGATCCTGCTGGGAATGCTGACCGCCTGGCTTCTGCACCTGCTGACTGGCAAGGACGGGGCGGGCTTGTTCGCCGAGACCTTTCTGACCGCCGCGCTCGGGGCTGGTATCGGGCTTGCGCTGATGCGCTGGACCCATACCTATCTGACGCGTTTTCTTGGGCGATGGGTGGTGACCGCCTCGCTGATGGTTGTGGTGCTGGGCTTTGTCCATATGGCCCTGGTCACCGCCCAGACCCCGGACCCCGGCGGATTGGTCGCCATGAGTTGCGCGATCTTCACGGAACAGGCTGCGCAGCCAGACCCTGAGGGCAGCCCGCGCGAAAACTGCCTCGCGGGCTTTGCCGGGATCTATCTGATCGGTCTGTGGCTTTATGTGCTGATGCAGGCCTTCATCGCGTTTTGCCTTGTGTGCATTACCGTGATCGCGGCGCATTCGGGATGGCGCTACCTGCAGGACGCGCCGCGACGTGCGGCCATCCGCACTGGCCATGAAGCGCTTCAGCCGGGCGAGCGCGTGCGCGGGGTCAATGTCACTGACCTCGTGACACCTGCACTGGGGCTGATGCTACTGTTGTGGTTCGTTCTGATCTCGGCCATTTTCGGTGTGATCGGTTTCGTCGATATCGACTTTCTTGATGCGCTCGTCCCGAAACAGGAGGTGGTCATCACTGCGCTGCGCGGGCTCTTGCCTGCGGTCGCCGGGGTGGTGGCGCTGGGACTGATCGCTGTCTGGATCTTCGCGCGGAAATATGTCGCCTTTCGCAGCAAGCCCGACGGCAGCGGGTTTGAGCCCTCTGGTTATCTGGACCGTCGTGCGCATTACGCCGAGAGTTATCGCTTGCTGATCTCGAAACACATGCTGGTTGTGCCGATGGTCTTTGTCGTCAGCCTGTTCGGGCTTTACCTGCACGCGCTGGGTCTGGTCTCTGCCGACTGGCTGAACAGGGCATTGTCTGACTGGACCGGCACACTGCTGGCCGTTCTGGCACTGGTTAGCCTTGCGCTGATCCTGCTTCTGCGTGACGCGTTCGTGGCGGGGCTGGGCATTCTGAGCGATGTGCTGGCCTACCTGAATGACTATTCCTGGGCGCATAACCGGCTGCAAACCGAAGAAGCCGCCGGGGACGCGGCGATGTCCCGTGCCTTTGCCGTCCATCGCGACGGGCGCGACCGGCTGGGCTTCGTCGACCGGCTCCTGGTCCTGTTCGGGCTGCGCCTCGACCCGCCACGGAAAGGCGCGCCCCGTGGATACTGGCAACGCGACCGGATCAAGAACCGCCTGCGGGTCTTCATGGACGCCTTCATCGCCAATGAAGCCCCCGACGAGCTGGTCATCATCTCGCATTCGCAGGGCACAGTGATCGTGCTGGATGTGCTGAAATCCGATGGCGCGGCGTGGCGCGCGCAAGTCGAGCATCTGTCGCTGATCACGATGGGCTCTCCGGCCACGCATCTCTACACCCACTATTTCCCCACCAGCTTTCCCTGCTATGCCGAGGACGCGACCCTGCAACCCCGCAGCCATGGCGGCGCGGTGCTCGATCGCTGGACCAATATCTTCCGCGTCGATGATTTCGTGGGCACCCATATCACCACCGACCCCGAAGCCACATGGCCGCGCGAGGTGCCGGTCCCGGCCAATGGCCACACCAATTACTGGATCGACCGCAATGTAATGGCGGAACTGCAAGCCGTGGTGCAGCCCGCGGCCAGCCGTGCGAAGGGGGCTTGAAGCATGGGTCGGGTTCGGAAATAACCAAAGATACCTCACACAGCACAGGAGCCGCGCGCGATGACCATCCATATCGGGGCCGAGCCGGGTCAGATTGCCGAAACCGTGCTGATGCCGGGCGATCCGCTGCGCGCGAAATGGGCTGCCGAGCGGTTTCTGGACGATGCAGTCTGCGTCAATCAGGTGCGCGGGATGCTGGGCTTCACCGGCACCTGGCGGGGGCATCGGGTCAGCATCCATGGCTCGGGCATGGGGATGGCGTCGCTGTCGATCTATGCCAATGAGCTGATCCGCGACTATGGTGCGAAAACGCTGATCCGGGTCGGTTCGGCAGGCGCGATGCAGCCGCATGTGGCGCT
Organism: Paracoccaceae bacterium; assembly: GCA_007116575.1. Taxonomy (GTDB): domain Bacteria; phylum Pseudomonadota; class Alphaproteobacteria; order Rhodobacterales; family Rhodobacteraceae; genus Roseinatronobacter. The sequence continues at coordinate 7,261 of SKIF01000106.1, read as the reverse complement.
GCGCGACATCGTGCTGGCGCAGACCGCGAGCACGCTTTCCACCCCCTCGCGCGGCATCTTCCGCGAGATCAATTTCGCGCCCTGCGCCGATTTCGGCCTGTTGCGCGCGGCGCATGATGCGGGTCAGCGCCTTGGCGCGCGGGTGCATGTCGGCGGCATCTATTCCTCGGATGTGTTCTATGACGAACGCCCCGACCTCAACGAGATCATGACCCGCCACGGCATCCTTGCCGTCGAGATGGAGGCCGCCGAGCTTTACAACCTTGCCGCGCGCCACAATGTCCGCGCGCTGGCGGCGCTGACCATCTCGGACCATCTGCTGACACATGAAGCCCTGCCTGCCCCCGAGCGCGAACAGAGTTTCGGTGACATGATCGAGATCGCGCTCTCCGCAGCCTTTGCCTGAGCATCCGCGAGGCGGGCGGAGCAGCACCGACCGCATCAGGTCGCGTATTGCCGCTTCGGCGGTTCGTTGCGTGCGCTCTGCGCGCAGTGCCGTTTTACTGCATCTTCGGAACCCGGCACCTTTCAAACTATCGGGTCTTCGCCTATAGTCGGGCCGCAGTGAGTGTTCGGAGTACATGTTGCATGACAGCTACGGGATTACAGAAGACGTCCTTTGCGCTTCTCATGGCGCTGATGGTCTATGTCGCGGTTGTCGGAGGGTAAAGGATGAGCCAACGGTTCGGCGGGCGCTACAGTCCCGGCGCCTCGGGTCAAACGCCTGCGCCCCCCGCGAGACCGCACCCTGTCGGCGCGCGCGTCAACCTGCTGTTCGTCATTCCCTTCGGCTTTGCCATCCGCGCCTTTTTTCAGGACCCCACAGGGCTTGCGCTGAACCTCTCGACTTTCGGGCTGCTGATGCTGGCGGCCTGGCTGACACGCGAGGGTGTGCTGGCGCAGGCGGCCTATGAGGCGCGCAGCGTCGCGCGCCGCCCCGCGATCCCGCGCAAGATCTTCGCTGCCGTGCTGACCGGGGCGGGGCTGGGGCTCGCCGGGCTGGCGGGCGGCGTGGTGCCCGCGCTGGTCTTTGCTGTCCTTGGCGCGGTGCTGCATCTGGGGGCGTTCGGGCCCGACCCCATGAAGGACAAGGGCATGGAGGGCATCGACACATTCCAGACCGACCGCGCCGCGCGCGCCGTGCAAGAGGCCGAGGCGCATCTGGCCGACATGGCCTCGGCGATCCGGCGTGCGGGCGACCGCACCCTGATGCGGAGGGTCGAGAATTTTTCGTCCAATATCCGGCAGTTGTTCCGCGCGGTCGAAGATGACCCGCGAAGGCTCAACACCGCGCGGCGCTATCTGGGCATCTATCTGGTCGGCGCGCGCGACGCGACGGTCAAGTTCGCCGATCTCTATGCGCGCAACCGCGACGAGGGCGCGCGGGCGGAATATACCGCGCTGCTCGACGATCTGGAAAGCCGCTTCGCGCTGCGCCGCGAGGCGCTTCTGGCCGATGGCCGGACCGAACTGGATATCGAGATCGAGGTTCTGCGCGAGCGGTTGGAACGCGAGGGCTTGCGCCCGGATGCCTGAATGACCAGTCTTCGGAAATAACACCATAGCTTTGAGCGACAGAGAGGGACCACCATGTCAGACGCAATCCGCCAGCAGGCCGAAACCCTGACCGACGAGATCAATGCCCTTGTCGAGACACCGCTGGCCGAGCCTTCGACAGCCCTTGTGGTGCTGGACGAGGCCCCGGCTGAAGAGGCCGAGGCGATCCGCACACGCATGGGCGAGATCGACATGGGCCAGACATCGACCATCATCGGCTTCGGGTCGCGCGCGCAGATGGAATTGCAGCAGATCAGCCAGTCCATGCTGACCGATGTAAAGAACAAGGACCTTGGCCCTGCGGGCGACGGTCTGCGCGAGATGGTCACCACCCTGCGCGGCTTTTCGGTCTCGGAACTTGACACGCGGCGCAAGCGCAGCTGGTGGGAACGCCTGACCGGCAAGGCGGCGCCGATCATCCAGTTTCAGGAACGGTTCAACACGGTGCAAAACCAGATCGACCGCATCACCGGCAATCTGCTCAACCACGAGACGACGCTCTTGAAGGATATCAAGGCGCTCGACAAACTCTATGAAAAGACGCTCGAGTTCTATCACGAACTGGCGCTCTACATCGCCGCCGGAGAGGCCAAGATCAAGGAACTGGACGACAAGGAGATCCCTGCCAAGGAAGCCGAGGTCGAGGCCGCGCCCGAGAATGATCAGGTGCTCATGGCGCAGGAATTGCGCGACCTGCGCGCCGCGCGCGACGATCTGGAGCGCCGGGTGCATGACCTGAAACTGACCCGCCAGGTGACGATGCAATCGCTGCCCTCGATCCGGCTGGTGCAGGAGAATGACAAGAGCCTTGTCACCAAGATCAACTCGACACTGGTCAACACCGTGCCGCTATGGGAAACGCAGCTTGCCCAGGCGCTGACCATCCAGCGCTCGCGCGAGGCCGCGCAAGCCGTGCGTCAGGCCAATGACCTGACCAACGAGCTTCTGACCGCCAATGCCGAGAACCTGCGCGAGGCCAATCGCGAGGTCCGCGAGGAGATCGAGCGCGGCGTGTTCGATATCGAGGCCGTCAAACAGGCCAACGAGACGCTGATCGCCACCATCGAGGACAGCCTGCAGATTGCCGATGAAGGCCGCGCGAAACGCGCCGCTGCCGAGGAAGAGCTGACCAAGATGGAAGCCGAGTTGCGCCAGTCGCTGACCGCCGCGCGCGCGCGCGACGACAGCGCGGCGCACGCAACCGACGCCTAGGCGCATGGCCCGGGCAGCGCGCAAAATCCAGCCATGTCCGGGCCTGCCACGCGCGGGCGCTGTCCTGCTGGCATCCGTGCTGATGCTGGCAGGCTGTGCCATGCCGCTCTCAGATCCCCCCGCGCAGGACGCCGAACCGCCCGAGGCCGCCCGCTTGCCCGAGACCGTGTCGCTGCCGCCGTCATCCGCATCCGAGCAGGTCAGCCGCTATTTCGCGCAGATCGAGGAGCAGCGCCTGTCCAGAGGGTTGTTGCGACAAGAGCGCGCGCCGCGCGATTTGCCCTTCTCCGCGCGCGATCTGGAAGAGGCCTTTGTCCGTATCGCGCTGTTCGAGGAATACAGCTTCGTCGGCGGTCGCATCGTCGAGCGCGCCACCCCCTCCAGCCTGCGCCGCTGGAACACCCCGGTGCGGATGCGGCTGGAATTCGGCGACTCGGTGCCGCCCGCGCAGCGCAGCGCCGATACTGCCTTCGTGCGCAACTATGCGGCGCGGTTGGCGCGGCTGACACAGCATCCGGTCTCGCTGGTCGGGGAGCGGGGCAATTTCCATGTTCTCGTGCTGTCCGAGGACGAGCGCAGCACCATCGGACCGCGCCTGCAAACACTGGTGCCGGGCATCGATTCGGTCACGCTCGATCTGGTGCGCGACCTTCCGCTGAGCGTCTCCTGTCTGGTGCTCGCTTTCTCACGCAGCGGCTCGGACCATTACACCGATGCCGTCGCGGTGATCCGCGCCGAACTGCCCGAGTTGTCGCGCCGCGCCTGTTACTACGAGGAACTGGCGCAAGGGCTGGGTCTGCCCAATGACGACCCGCGCGCCCGCCCGTCGTTGTTCAACGATACAGCCGAATTCGCCGTGCTGACCGCGCTCGACGAAAACCTTTTGCAGATGCTTTATGACGAGCGCCTGCGCCCCGGCATGCGCGCGCGCGAGGCCCGCCCCGTGATCCGCGAGATTGCGCAAGAGTTGATGGGCGGGGCGAGTTAGGCAATACTGCGCCGCGAGGCGCACACGAACCGAAAGGGTCAGCCATGGTCTTCAGTTTTCTCAAGGGTCAGTTCATCGATGTCATCGAATGGACCGACGACACCCGCAACACGATGGTCTACCGCTTCGAGCGCTATGGCAATTCGATCATGTACGGGGCCAAGCTGACCGTGCGCGAGGGACAGGTCGCGGTCTTCATCCATGAAGGCCAGCTTGCCGATATCTTCGGCCCCGGTCTCTATCAGCTCGAAACCAACAACATGCCGCTGATGACCGCGCTGCAGCATTGGGACCATGCCTTCAACTCGCCCTTCAAGTCGGAAATCTATTTCGTCAACACGCGCCGTTTCGCCGGGCTGAAATGGGGCACGCAGAACCCGATCATGCTGCGCGACCCGGAATTCGGCCCGCTGCGGCTGCGGGCATTTGGCTCCTACGCGATACGGGTGGGCGACGCTGCGCCCTTCATGCGCGAGATCGTGGGCACGGATGGCGATTTCACGCAAGACAAAGTTCAGGGTCAGATCCGCAATATCGTGGTGCAGAAGGTCAGCAAGGTGCTCGCAGCCAGCGGCATCCCGGCGCTCGACATGGCGGCGAATACGCGCGATCTGTCGAATGTGGTGCTTGAGGCGATTGCGCCCACGCTGACCGAATACGGGCTCGAAATGCCCGAGCTTTACATCGAGAATATCTCGCTGCCGCCCGAGGTCGAGAAAGTGCTCGATCAGCGTACCTCCATGGGGATCGTGGGTGATCTGAACAAATACACCCAGTTCTCGGCCGCACAGGCCATGCAGAAAGCCGCCGAGGGCGGCGGCGATGGCGGCATGGGCGCGGGGCTTGGTGCCGGAATGGGAATGGGTATGGGTATGAGCATGGCTCAGGGCATGGCGCAAGCCATGGGCCAGCAAGGGGCTGCGCCTGCACCGGCAGCCGGGACGGCTGCGCCGCCGCCCCCGCCGCCCCCAGCCGCTGAAGCGATGTGGCATATTGCCGAGAACGGCCAGACCCGCGGCCCGGTCCCGCAATCGCAGCTTGCCGGACAGATCACGCGCGAGACGCTGGTCTGGACCGAAGGCCAGTCGGGCTGGCTCAAGGCCGGCGATGTGCCTGCACTGGCCGCGCTCTTCGCATCCACCCCGCCGCCGCCACCGCCTCCGGCAGGGTAAGGCGCGCGCCCACAGGCGCTGTGCCGGGGCGCAGCGCCTGAATTGAGTATTTCTGGCAAGATGAAGACAGGGTTGCGTTTGCGATAGCCACCCAGAGCAAAGGTCGGGGCAGAGCATGGCCGGCACACAGACAGAGCATCGCTTTCCCTGCGCGCAATGCGGCGCGTCCTTGCGTTTTGCGCCCGGTCAGGCGCGGCTGAGTTGCGAATATTGCGGCCATGAGCAACCCATCCCGCAAATCGACGACGAGACCCGCGTCACCGAATTACAATCGCTCGATTATCACGAGGCGATTGCCGAGGCCCTGCCTGCGACCGAGATCGAGGAGGTGCGGCTGTCACATTGCGACACCTGCGGCGCACAGGTGGAGTTCGAGCCCAATGTCCATTCCGCCGAATGCCCGTTCTGCGCCAGCCCGGTCGTAACCGACACCGGTGCCAACCGCCATATCAAGCCGCAGGCCATCCTGCCCTTCAAGCTGAGCGAGGCCGACGCGCAGGCGCGGATGCAGAAATGGCTCAAGGGGCTGTGGTTCGCGCCCTCGGAACTGTCGAAATACGCGCGCAGCACCGGGCGGCTCAGCGGGCTTTATGTGCCCTACTGGGCTTTCGATGTCGCCACGCGTTCGCGCTATACCGGGCAACGGGGGACGCATTACTATGTCACCACCGGCACCGGCAAGAACCGCCGACGCCAGCGCCGCACGCGCTGGCGGTCGGCCTCGGGGCAGGTGCAGCGGCAGTTTCTGGACCTGCTGGTGATGGCCGCGCAATCACTGCCGCGGGCCAATATCCGGCGGCTGGAGCCCTGGACAATGGCCGATCTGCAGCCCTACAGCGCCGATTACCTCTCGGGCTTCCGGGCCGAAGCCTATACGGTGGATCTGCCCGACGGGTTCGAGATCGCCAAACAACGCGTGGACGAGCAGATCCGCGCCGATATCCGGCGCGATATCGGCGGCGATGATCAGCGGATCTCTTCGGTCAGCACGGATTACAGCGACGAACGGTTCAAGCATCTGCTGCTGCCGATCTGGATGGCGGCCTATCGCTACCGGGGCAAGTCCTACCGTTTCATCATCAATGGCCAGACGGGCCGCGTCCAGGGCGAGCGGCCCTGGTCGCGGGGCAAGATCGCGCTTGCGGTGCTGGGCGGGCTCGCATTCCTGGCGCTGGCCTTCTACATCGCCGAATTGGGAGGAATGTGACGTGATTCTTTGCGCAGGCGAGGCGCTGATCGACATGCTGCCGCGTGAGAGTGCGGCAGGTGAGCCCTGTTTCGCGCCCTATCCGGGCGGGGCAGTGTTCAACACGGCCATCGCGCTGGGACGGCTGGGGGAAGCGGTCGGGTTCTTCTGCCCGCTCTCGGAAGACCTGTTCGGGGCACAGCTGCGCGCGGCGCTGGACGCGTCGGGCGTGGATCACAGCCTCAGCCCGTCAGTGGACCGGCCCTGCACGCTGGCCTTTGTCACGCTGGTCGATGGGCAGGCGCGCTATGCCTTCTATGACAGCGCCACGGCGCTGCGCGACTTGCGCGAGGCCGAGCTTCCCGCCCTTCCCGACCGGGTGCGCGCGCTGTTTCTGGGCGGCATCTCGCTGGTGGGCGAGCCTTGCGCGGATGCCTTCGCCGCCCTGGCCCGCCGCGCGGGCGAGCGTGTGGTGATGCTCGACCCCAATATCCGGCCCGGTTTCATCCGCGACGAGTCCGCCTATCGGGCGCGGCTGGAGGGGCTGATCGCCGCGGCCGATATCGTCAAGCTCTCGGATGAGGATCTGCACTGGCTGACGGGTGCGGGCGCGGTTGAAACCGGGGCCGAGGCGCTGCGCGCGAAAGGGCCTGCGGTCGTGGTCATCACCGAGGGCGCAAAGGGCGCGCGGGCCTTCTGGCAAGGCGGCATCGCGCATCAGGCGTCGCAGCGGGTGGACGTGGTCGATACGGTCGGCGCGGGCGATACGTTCAATGCGGGGTTTCTGGCCGGGCTGTCGCGCGCGGGCGGCTTGAGCAAGGCAGGGGTTGCGGAGATCTCGGAAGAGACCCTCACGCAGGCGCTTTCGCTCGGGGTGCGGGCAGCGGCGGTCACGGTTTCGCGCGCGGGCGCAAACCCGCCCTGGGCGGACGAGGTCTGATGCGCGCCCTGGTGCAGCGGGTGCGCGGGTCGAGGTGGCGGGCGCGGTCGTCGGGCAATGCGGGCCGGGGCTTCTGGTGCTGGTCTCCGAAGATGGTATGGTTGCCGCCCTTCCCCGAAGGCATCAAAGTGCCAACATGGGTGGTGTATAGGCCACAGAAGCGGAGAAGGACGACAATATGCACAATACAATGATCGCGGTGGATT
>SKIF01000062.1 GCA_007116575.1 Paracoccaceae bacterium | reverse complement strand
TGCATATCGACACTGACGAGGCCAATGCCGCCGGGATCACCTGCGATGTCGAGGGCGAACTCTGCACGGATCTGCTCCATGCCCATGTGTGACGGGGCATCCGTCTGACGGGGTCGCGGCGTGCAGGCAAAGCGCCCTCGGACCCCGCCTAACCGCCTACGTCCCGAGAGCGCTTTGCGGGCGTTCAGTGGTGCGCGCGCAAGCCCGGCATGTGAGCAACGGGATCAGACCGCGTTCACGGCGTAGTGCAGGTGCCGGGGCAGGGGGCGGGCCTGTGTTTCGCGGCGAGGCGGGATGTCTCGTGTTGCGCGCAAGGGGCCCTGAACGGGGCCGAGGTGATCAGGGGGGCGCGTATCAGGCGGCGGGCGCCGGCATCCGCCCCGCCCACGGATCAGGCGCAGGGCCCAGTAACGGGCAGCAATTGGGGGCGGATCATGACTTGCTTGCCGCGATCAGCGTGATGGCTCCCTCATCCGCGAGGTCACGCACTTTCGCGGCAATTCGGTTGAGCGCGGCTTCCAGTGCCTCGGGGTCGGGGGCGGGCAGGGCGCTGGCATCTTCGCGCAGGGTCTCGGCGGCGCGCTTGGACATGTTGTCGAGCAGGAACGCGATCACGGGTGCATCCTCGGGACGATTTGCGCCGATTATGGTTAACAGATCCTCTTGCTCTGCCATGCGGGCGATCGTGGGAATATCCGAGACCGCGACGCGTTCGGGAATATGGTGAAAGGTGAAGATCGAGGCGCGCACGCCCGAGGCATAATCGGCGTCGACATTTTCCAACTGGTCGAGCAGGTCCTGGCGCAACCCGGCGGGCGAGGCATTCAGGATCGCGCCCATGCGTTTGCTGGGCGGTGTATCAAAAGCGCGCAGGGGCCGCGCGCTGACCTGTTCGGCGAGCGTCGCCCCGATCCGCGCCACGGCCTGGGGCGCGATATCCCCGGTCCGGGCGATGGCCAGCGCGAGGCCCTGCGCCAGATCGGAGGGCAGGCGCATCAGCAATCGCGCGGCCTTGTCGGTGCTCAGTTTCGACAGCAGCACCGCGCCCACCACCTGCGCCTCTGCCTGCAGGATCGCGAGCAGATCGTCATCATCCGCGCCTTCCAGCCGGGGCCATGGGTCATCCTGCCCGTCGCTGCGTGTCAGCGCGCGCAACTGTTCGGTCGCGCTTGTGTCGAGCCGGTCGCCCAAAAGCGAGAGCGCACCTTCCACCCCGTCTGGAAAGGACAGGCCCACCTGATCGAGCGTTTCGACAAATTCCGCGACCACCGCCGACATGGTCGCACGATCCACCAGCCCCATGCTGCCCAGGGTGCGCGTGAGCATGGTCTGCATCTCGGGCGGCAGGGTTGCAATCGGTGTGTCCAGCCCTTCGGACAGCAAGACCCGCACGATGATCGCCGCTTTCTGCGCGCCGCTCAGATGGTCGGTGCGCGCGCGCGGCGCGGGGGCAGGGCGCGGCTTTGCGGCTGTGGCGGGCGGCGCAGTTGCGCGGCCCGGTGCCATGACAAGCTGCGATGATTCCTGCGACATCCGATTTGCCCCGAACTGACCGATCTGGACTGATCATTCCGCGTTAAGCGTGAAGATCGGGTTTACAGCCCGGCGATGACCGCAAAAAAACGCCCCGGGGCCAGAGGGCACGGGGCGCGCAGAAACCTGTTCGGATGGTGTTGCTCAGCTGCTGACCGGCTCGATGCAGGTAGCGCTGTCGGCATCCCATATCTGGCCTTCGGCACAGTTTGAGGCGGTCTGATCCATCCTCATGCTGGAGCACATGGCCGAGGCCAATGCCGGAGCAAGACCCAGAACCAGCGCAGCGAGGGTAACTTTCAGTTTCATGACTACTCTCCTTCTGCAATGACGCGAAGAATAGCACGATTCTTGCGAAAGCAAGCCGTCTGGCGAAATTATTCTCCGAATACCCGCGAAAAGATCGTCTCGACATGCTTGGTATGATAGTCGAGATCAAATTTTGCGCGAATTTCTGCCTCTGACAGTGCCGCGCGCACCTCCGTATCGCCCAGAAGCTCCTCCAGAAAATCGCGCCCCTCTTCCCAGACCTTCATCGCGTTGCGCTGCACCAGAGTGTAGGCATCCTCGCGGCTCACCCCCGCCTGGGTCAGCGCCAAGAGCACGCGCTGCGAATGGATCAGCCCGCGAAACTTGTTCATATTGGCGATCATCGCATCCGGATAGACCACCAGCTTGTCGATCACGCCGGTCAGCCGTGCGAGCGCGAAATCCAGCGTCACCGTGGCATCCGGCCCGATCATCCGCTCGACCGAGCTATGCGAGATGTCGCGCTCGTGCCAGAGTGCGACATTCTCCATCGCCGGGATCACCGCCATGCGCACCAACCGCGCGAGCCCCGTCAGGTTTTCGGTCAGCACCGGGTTGCGTTTGTGCGGCATGGCGCTGGAGCCTTTCTGGCCCTTGGAGAAAAACTCTTCTGCTTCAAGGACTTCCGTGCGCTGCATGTGACGAATTTCAACTGCGACATTCTCGATGCTGGATGCAATCACCCCCAGCGTGGCAAAGAACATCGCGTGCCGGTCGCGCGGGATGACCTGGGTGCTGATCGGCTCGGGGGCAAGGCCCATCTGCGCGCAGACATGCGCCTCCACCGCCGGATCGATATTGGCGAAAGTCCCGACCGCGCCCGAGATCGCGCCAGTGGCGACTTCTGCGCGCGCGTGCGCCAGACGGTCGCGATTGCGCGCCATCTCGGCGTAAAACCGCGCGAAGGTCAGGCCCATCGTGGTCGGCTCGGCATGAATGCCATGGCTGCGCCCGATGCGGATGGTGAACTTATGCTCCATCGCGCGGCGCTTGAGAGCCGCAAGCAGGGCGTCCATATCGGCCAGGAGCAGATCCGCCGCGCGCACAAGCTGGACATTGAAGGTGGTGTCCAGCACATCCGAAGAGGTCATGCCCTGATGCACGAAGCGGGCCTCTTCATGGCCGATGATCTCGGCCAGATGGGTCAGAAAGGCGATGACGTCATGTTTGGTGACCGCCTCGATCTCGTCAATCCGCGCGACATCGAAGGTCACATCGCGCGCCTTCCAGACCGCGGCGGCGCTCTCGCGCGGGATCACGCCCAGATCGGCCTGCGCGTCGCAGGCATGGGCCTCGATCTCATACCAGATGCGGAACTTGGTTTCTGGCGACCAGATGGCGACCATATCAGGGCGGGAATAGCGCGGGATCATGTCGGAGCCTCTTGCAAAACGATTTGCGCGGGTCTTACTTGCTGTCCGACAGCGCCGCAAGCTTGGGTCTATATTTAACATAATACTGATTATGGGGCTTTCGGATATGCCAAAGCCGGGAGCCCCCGCATATCCTGCCCTTTTTTCTTGCCCCAAATACTCCCGCCGGAGGCATCTGCCGCCGCGCCACGGCCCCGCGCTGCAGGGCCGCCACAGCGGAACAGACAGGGCGTAACGGAATCCGACATGCAGATCCCGCGCCAAACCATTCAGATCGCGAGATATCTCGCGCCTCCCATGCCCCCGCCACAAACACCACTCGCCGCAGGTTATCCCCAGATTTCTGCGCCGAATATGAAATTTCCCTTTACAGGCCCGTTGTTTGGCCACACCATATCTTGTAAGCGCACGGCAAGAGGCGCGGATTTATAGCGGTAGCACTCTGTGTCTTGGGTCTAAGGACACAGACAACCCAAAGAGGCAGGCATGTCAGCAGCAGAGCTTTATCTTTCCACCGACAGCCTTCACCCGATCGACATGGTCGAGTCGCTCGCCGAGCATCACGCCTGGGATTTCGACCGAATGAACGAGGATCAGATCGCCATGGCGGTCGAAGGGCAATGGCGCACCTATTCGGTGACGCTCGCCCTCGGCCCCGGCGAGAACTTGCTGCGGCTGGTTTGCACCTTCGAGATGGACCCGCCAGAAGCGGCCCGTGCGGCCCTTTACGAGACGATCAGCCGCGCCAATGACATGGTCTGGTCCGGGGCGTTCAGCTTCTGGGAAAGCCAGAGTCTGATGGTCTGGCGATACGGATTGATCCTTGCAGAGGATCAACCCGCCGGAATCGATCAGATCGAACATATGATCCGAGCCGCCATCATGGCCGCAGAGCGCTTTTATCCGGCCTTCCAGCTTGTCGCCTGGGCCGAGCACAGCCCTGCCGCAGCCCTCGACATGGCCTTGGCCGAGGCAGTTGGCCGCGCATGATCCGCACCCGGTCTTGACCCTGACGCGCAGTGGCGCGACAAAAGGGAAAAGCCACAGGGAACAGATCATGTCATTAAAACCGGTCGCCGAGCGCGGGATCGTGCTTCTGGGTTGCGGCAAGATGGGCTCGGCATTGCTGGCGGGTTGGCTGCAAAGCGGGCTTGCGCCTGACAGTGTCCATGTCATAGACCCGGCACCCTCGGACTGGCTGACGGCGCAGCGGGTCCGTATCAACGCCCCCCTGCCCGCTGCGCCTGCGGTGGTGCTGCTGGCGGTCAAGCCGCAGATGATGGGCGACGCCCTGCCCGCGATCAGCGGGTTTTCAGGCGGCAGGACGCTGTTTCTCTCCATCGCTGCCGGGACACGGATCGCGCGGTTCGAAGAGGTTCTCGGGTCCGACAGCCCGATCATCCGCGCCATGCCCAACACGCCTGCAGCGGTCGGGCGCGGCATCACGGCGCTGATCGGCAATGCCCAGGCAACAGAGGCTGACATGGCGCTGTCCGAGGCGCTGATGGCAGCGGTCGGGGGCACGATCCGGCTGGAGGACGAGGCGCAGATGGACGCGGTGACGGCGCTGTCGGGCTCTGGCCCGGCCTATGTGTTTCACCTGATCGAGGCGATGGCGCAGGCAGGCATCGCGCAGGGGCTTTCCCCCGACACCGCGATGCAACTCGCCCGCGCGACAGTCACCGGCGCAGGCGAACTTGCTTTTCAGGCCAAAGACAGCCCAGAGCAATTGCGCGTCAATGTCACCAGTCCCGGCGGCACCACGGCGGCCGCCCTTGCCGTGCTCATGGACGAGGCGACCGGCCTGCCCCCGCTGATGGCCCGCGCCATCTCCGCTGCCGCCGCCCGCTCAAAGGAATTATCACAATGACGACTGTCACTTACGATGATTTCCTCAAGATTGATATCCGCACAGGCCGGGTGCTGCGCGCCGAGCCTTTCCCAGAGGCGCGCAAGCCCGCATTCAAGCTCTGGATCGATTTCGGTCCCGAGATCGGTGAGCGGAAATCCTCGGCCCAGATTACGGCTCTCTACACCCCCGAAGGGCTGATCGGGCAGCAGGTGATGGCCGTGGTCAATTTTCCGCCGCGCCAGATCGGGCCGTTTATCTCGGAGGTGCTGGTGCTGGGTGTCTCGGATGCCGAGGGGCGCATCACGCTGCTGGCCCCGGACCATGACGCGCCCCCTGGCGCGCGGATGCACTGAACATGGTCGAGCTCTACATTACCCGCCCCCTGCCTGATCGCGTGCTGCGTGCCGCCGAGGAGCGCTTCACTGTGACGGTCCGCACCCAGACCACACCGCTGAAAAAAGGCGAGATGCGCGCGGCGCTCGTGCTCTATGATGTCGTGATCCCGACCCTGGGCGATCTGTTCAATGCCGACGTGTTCGACGGCATGGAGGGCGCACGCTGCCGTCTTTTGGCCAATTTCGGCGTTGGCTACAACCATATCGATGTCGAGGCCGCCCGCGCCGTGGGCATTGCTGTCACCAACACCCCCGGTGCCGTGACCGAGGCTACCGCCGATATCGCGCTGATGCTGATGCTGATGAGCGCGCGCCGCGCGGGCGAAGGCGAGCGACTGGTGCGGGCGGGCAAATGGAGTGGCTGGCACCCGACCCAGATGCTGGGGCTGAATCTGGGGGGGCGGACCTGTGGCATCATCGGCATGGGCCGGATCGGGCAGGCGATTGCCCGGCGCGCGCATTACGGGCTGGGGATGGAGGTGATCTATCACAACCGCTCCGCCCGCCAGATCGACACGCCCGCACGGCAGGTGGGGGCGCTGGACGAATTGCTGCGCATGGCCGATTGCGTCGTGCTGGCGGTTCCGGGGGGGGATCGCACGCGCCACATGATCAGCGCACGCGAACTGGGGCTGATGCAGCGCCATGCCCATCTTATCAATATCGCGCGCGGTGATGTGGTGGATGAAGAAGCCCTGATAACTGCCTTGGATAAAGGTGAAATTTCTGGCGCAGGTCTGGATGTCTACGAGCACGAGCCCGAGGTGCCCGAGGCGCTGCGGACACGCGAGAATGTCACCCTGCTGCCGCATCTGGGCACAGCCGCGCTCGATGTGCGCGAGGAAATGGGGATGATGGCGCTCGCCAATGCGATTGCGCATCTGGATGGCGAGCCCCTGCCCAACCTGCTCTGACACATGCGCGCGCCCTGCCCGTCCGACGGCGCAAGGCAGGGGTGTCGCCCCGGCGCAGCGTCGGGCGGGCAAGACTGCCCGGCCCGCTTGCCCGCGCCTCAGTCTTCCATCGCCTCCAATTCGTCGATGAAGCCCTCGATCATCGCCAGCCCCTTGTCCCAGAAGGCCGGGTCCGAGGCATCAAGCCCGAATGGCGCGAGCAACTCCTTGTGGTGCTTTGATCCACCCGCTTTCAGCATCGCGAAATACTTGTCCTGAAACCCCTCGGGCGCGGCCTCATAGGCGGCATAAAGCGCGTTCACCAGCCCGTCGCCAAAGGCATAGGCATAGACGTAGAAAGGCGAATGCACGAAATGCGGGATGTAGGACCAGAAGGTTTCATACCCCTCCATGAAATCGAACACCGGACCAAGGCTTTCGGCCTGCACCGACATCCAGAGCGCGTTGATATCCTCGGGAGTCATTTCGCCCTCGCGCCGCGCGGCGTGGAGCTTGCACTCGAAATCATAAAACGCGATCTGGCGCACGACCGTGTTGATCATGTCCTCGACCTTGCCTGCCAGCAGCACCTTGCGCTCCGTGGGGCTCGAAGCCTTGTCCAGCAATTTGCGGAAGGTCAGCATCTCGCCAAAGACCGACGCGGTTTCGGCCAGCGTCAGCGGCGTCGAGGCCAAGAGCTCGCCCTGCCCTGCGGCCAGCCGCTGATGCACGCCATGCCCCAACTCATGCGCCAGCGTCATCACATCGCGCGGCTTGCCCAGGTAATTGAGCATCACGAAAGGGTGCGCATCGGTCACGGTCGGGTGCGCGAAGGCGCCCGGGGCCTTGCCGGGTTTCACCGCCGCATCGATCCAGCCTTGGGTAAAGAACGGCTCGGTCAGGTCGGCCAGTTGCGGCGAGAAACCGGTGAAGGCGTCCATCACCGTGTCGCGTGCCTCGTCCCAGCCGATCTTGCGCGGGGCCTCCATCGGCAGTGGCGCGTTGCGGTCCCAGATCTCCAGCTTTTCCAGCCCCAGCCATTTCGCTTTAAGCGCGTAATAACGATGCGACAGGCGCGGATAGGCGGCAACGACCGCATTGCGCAGCGCCTCGACCACTTCGGGCTCGACATGGTTGGCAAGGTGGCGCGAGGTCTGGGGATCGGGCATCTTGCGCCAGCGGTCCTCGATCTCTTTGTCTTTCGCCAGCGTGTTATGAACGCGCGCGAAGAGCTTGATATTGCTTGAGAAGACTTCAGCCAGCGCACGCGCACCCGCTTCGCGCCGCGTGCGGTCGGGATCGGTCAGCAGGTTGAGCGTGGCTTCCAGCCCCATGGGCTCATCCTCGCCCTCGACCACGAATTCCAGCCCTGCCATGGTCTCGTCGAAAAGCCGGTTCCAGGCGGCGGCCCCCACGGTGGACTGGTCATGCAGAAAGCGCTCCAACTCATCTGAGAGCTGGTGCGGGCGCATCGCGCGCATCCGCTGGAACAAGGTGCGGAACCGGGCGAGATCGGCATTGGCGTCGAGCAGCGCCTCGAAAGCGGCATCCTCGATGCGGTTCATCTCGAGCGTGAAGAACACCAGCGGTGTGGTGGCGACCGTCACGCGGTCTTGCGCGTCGGACATGAACTTGGCGCGCGAAGGGTCCACCGTGTTCTGGTAATAGCGCAGTCCGGCATAAGACATGATCCGCCCTGCCACCATGTCGATCTTTTCATAGCGGTGCACACAGTCGAGCATCGCATCCGCGTTCAGGGATGCGAGCTTTCCCTCGTAGTCTGCGGCAAAGGCTTTGCATTCCTGATCGAGCCAATCCATGTCACGGGCGAATTCGGGTGCATCGGGCGCGCTGTAGAGCGCGCTCAGATCCCAGTCGGGCAGGCTGCCGAATTCGGTTTGCGTATGGGTGGGCTGGTCAAGGGCCATGTCTGCCTCCGGGCGTTGGGTTTCGGCACAGACTTAGGCCGCATGACGCGGGGCTGCAAGCTCAGTCCATTTCCTTGAAGGGCCAGGGCTTGGCATCGGTGGCAACGGCCATGTAGCGCGCGGCCTTGGCAACCCAGGCCCCCACCATGCAGCCGAAATCGGCAAGCCGCTCATTGGGCTGGCGGTTATCGATCAGGATCACGATGAACTGGATCACCGCAATCAGGAACAGGATCGATTGCGCGATCGAAAGCATGGTTGCGATGATCAGCATATAGATCAGCCGTTGCCAGAGCGGCTCCTGGGGTTTGTCGAGCGGGGGTGAGTCGCGGTCGTCGTCGATATCCTGCATGGGGCGGACCTCCGGGATGCTGCGGCGGGCATGATAGGGCAAGCGCGCCGCACCTGCCAGAGGTCACGGCGCGCTGATCTGCCCGCCGCCCACAGCAGCGGCAACGCCGGTTGTCGTGGGGCAGGATGTGGGCAGCCCGCGCGCCACTCGCATGGCGAGAAAGGCGAAAGCCTGCGCCTCGATCATGTCGCCATCAAGCCCCACCGACTCGACCGGCGCGACGAGACAGGGCAGATGCGCGGCAATTGCGTGCATCAGATGCGCATTATGCCGCCCGCCCCCGCAGACCAGCACACGCGCGGGCGGGACGGGGCAAAAACCCACCCCCTCGGACACAGCGGCGGCAGCGCATTCGGTCAGCGTGGCCAGCGCGTCGGCATCAGACAGGTGCGCGACCCGCTCGGCCATGTTGCCAAAGCCGCGATCGAGCGATTTGGGCGGCATCCGGAAGAAGAAGGGATGTTCGAGAAAACCCGCAACGACATCACGGTCGGGCCGGCCGCGCGCGGCCAGCGCGCCGCCCTCGTCGCGCGCGATCCCGAGGCGGGCATGGCAGAGGTCATCAAGCGGCGCATTGGCTGGGCCGGTGTCAAGGGCCAGCAGCGCGCCCTCCTCTTCCGGTGTCGCCTTGCGCGGGTCCACCCAGGTCAGGTTGCCCACCCCGCCGAGATTGAGAAAAGCGAGCGGCTCTGTCGCCCCGATATGGCGGGCGAGCGCGAAATGGTAGAACGGGGCCAGCGGCGCCCCCTGCCCGCCCAGCTTCATGTCGGAGGACCGGAAATCCCAGACCACCGGCACGCCCGAGACCAGCGCCAGCACCGCGCCCGAGCCCGCCTGATGCGTGCCCCGCCCGCCCGGCTCATGCGCCAGTGTCTGGCCATGAAACCCCGCCAGCGCGACCCCCTCGAACCCGGCCATCAGTTGCGCATGGGCGGTCTCGACCAGTTCCGCGACCTCTTCCACCCCCGGCTCACCGGGCCAGCACCCCATGGCCGCGCGCAGCACTGCGCGTTCGGCCTCGCTATAGGGGCGGAACCCGGTCGGGCCGAAGCCCGCGATATGCTCGCCATCGGTCTCGAGCACAGCAGCATCCACCCCGTCGAAAGAGGTGCCCGACATCATCCCCAGCACGCGCTGGACTTGCGGCTTCAACATGGGCTTTCCCTTGGGCCATGGCAGGGCTATAGAACGCCCCAATCTGCCAGCCGGGACAAGCGAAAATGACCTATAGCTACAAATCCGATTTCCTGCGCATCATGGCCGAGCGCGGCTTCCTTGCCGATTGCACCGACCCGCAAGGGCTGGACGAGGCATTGCTGGCAGGCGTGGTCCCGGCCTATATCGGCTATGACGCGACCGCAAAATCGCTGCATGTCGGGCATTTGCTGAACATCATGGTGCTGCGCTGGCTGCAGAAGACCGGGCACAAGCCGATCACCCTGATGGGGGGCGGCACGACCAAGGTGGGCGACCCGTCCTTCCGTTCCGAGGAACGCCCGCTGCTGGATGCGCAAGCGATTGACGCCAATATCGCGGGGATGCAGAGCGTTTTCGCCAAATACCTGCGCTATGACGACAGCGCGGATGGCGCGATCATGCTCAACAATGCGGAATGGCTGGACGGGCTGAATTATCTGGATTTCCTGCGCGATGTGGGGCGGCATTTCAGCGTCAACCGGATGCTGTCGTTTGAGAGCGTCAAATCGCGGCTCGACCGCGAACAGTCGCTGAGCTTTCTCGAATTCAACTACATGATCCTGCAAGCCTATGATTTCGTGGAAATCCACCGCCGTCATGGCTGTCTGTTGCAGATGGGCGGGTCGGATCAGTGGGGCAATATCGTGAATGGCGTGGATCTGGCGCGGCGCATCTCGGGGGCCGAGATCTTCGGGCTGACCACGCCGCTGCTGACCACTTCGGACGGTCGAAAGATGGGCAAGTCGCAGGGTGGCGCGGTCTGGCTCAATGCCGATATGCTCTCGCCCTATGAATTCTGGCAGTTCTGGCGCAACACCACGGATGCCGATGTGGGCCGGTTCCTGAAACTCTATACCGAGTTGCCGGTCGAGGAATGCGACCGGCTGGGGGCGCTGGAAGGCTCCGAGATCAACGCGGCCAAGATCCGGCTCGCCAATGAGGTCACGGCGCTGTGCCACGGGCTCGAGGCCGCCGAGGCCGCCGAGGCGACCGCGCGCGAGGTGTTCGAGCAAGGCGGCTTGGGCGAGGATCTGCCCACGCTGGCGCTCAGCCCCGCCGATCTTGCGGACGGCATCTCTATGGCGCAGCTATTCGTGCGCTCGGGGCTTGCAAAATCGGGCAAGGAGGCCAAGCGCCTGATCGCCGAGGGCGGCGCGCGCGCCAATGATGCGGCGGTGACTGATGCGGGGCAGATGGTCCATGCCGGGGATCTGGCGCAGCCGATGCGGCTGACCGCCGGGAAGAAGCGCCATGCGCTTGTTACCTGCGCCGTCTGAAGGGCACGCGCCTCAGAAATGCCGCTTGCGGATGCGCCGCACCATGGCCCAGACCCCCAGCACCACCACTGGGGCCAGCGCCGCCATGGCGACAGTGCGGGTGATACCCATCGGCTCGACAAGTGGCATCACAACATAGCCTGCCAGATTGACCGCGTAGTAGCTGATCGCCACCACCGACAGCCCCTCGACCGTGTTCTGCAGGCGCAGTTGCAGATCGGCGCGGCGGTCCATGCTCTCAAGCAGCTTCTGGTTCTGCGCCGAGCGTTCGACATCGACCCGCGTCCCCAGAAGCTGGCCCGCGCGCATGGCGCGCTCGGCCATCTTGGTCAGCCGTGTTTCGGTCGATTTGACGGTCCGCATGGCCGGGTCATAGCGGCGGGTCATGAATTCGCTCAGCATCTGGCGGTTCTGGAAACGCGTCTCGTGCAGCACCTCGATACGCTGATGCACGAGCGCCTCATAGGCCCCGGTCGCGCCAAAGCGGAACGAGCTTTCCACCATCATGTTCTCAAGCTCCGAGGAAATCCGCAACAACTCATCGAGCGTCTCGGCCGAGTGCGAACCGGGCTCCTTCATCTCGCGGGTGAGCGCCGAGAGCTTTTCGTCCAGAATGCCCATCTGTGGCGACATTTCGCGCACGCGCGTCAGCCCCAGCATCGAAATGGTCTTGTAGGTCTCGATCTCGCACAGCCGCTGCACGATCCGCCCCACACGCCGCCCGCCCGTATCCGGATGCACGAAGACCGCCATGCGGATATGCCCGGCGCGGTCGATGCGGAAATCGCTGGCGATGACGGCGGACCCGTCCAGCACCGTCACGGCGGCCAGCGCCTCGGGGACGAACCATTCGGCGAGCCGGTCAGTGACCTGGCCCGGGTCGTCGGGCATGGGTTCGATCTGGAACAGGATCGAGGTCAGCCGCCGCCCCGGCGCCTCGCTCAGCCAGTCATCGGGAAAGACATCGAAGGCCGCCGGATCGTAGGCGCGCGTGCCCCTGCCCTGCTCAAAGGCCATGTAGGTGACGAATTCGGTATGGCTTTCCCATTTCAGCGCATGCCGCCCCACTTCGGCCGTGTGATGCGTGGCCTCGGGCGGCGGATGCCCGGCCCCGTGCCGGCCCAGAAGGTCCAGCAGGTGCTTGCGATCCGCCGCGCGCGAGCGCTGCGACGCATTGCTCTCGGGCTTGATGGCCAGGAAACACGCAACCGAAGGCACCGGGATGCGCGCCGCAGGACGGGCGTGCAATTCGTTGACAAGCGCATAGCGTTGCGGATGATCGGCAATCGGCGGCATGGCTGGGGTCTCTCGGGAAGTGCTGGACCCGGAGCATATGCCGCTATGCTGCAAAGAAAAGCCCGCGTTCGGTGCGCCATGGCACACTTGTAATTCTGCCACAGGGCGGCTGGCGCGCGGTTTGGCCTGCAGGCTTGGCGACGGTTGAGCGCGAACGCTACAGCTGTTCAGGAAGCAGACATGCTACCTTCCGGGATGTGACAATCAGCTAAAACGAGCAGGCCTTGTCACAGACAATCGCAAATCTACGCGCTCAGGCCATTCTTATAGTCGCAGCGGCCGACAATGATCCAAGTTGGCACCCACCCATTCCCTCCCCCCAACAAAAAAGGCCCCCGCACCGGGGGCCTTTTCCGCAACTCACCACAGATCAATCGATCATCGGCAACAGACTGTCCACCGAGGCTTTCGCGTCGCCATAGAACATCCGCGTGTTGTCCTTGTAAAACAGCGGGTTCTCGATGCCCGAATAGCCCGTCCCCTGCCCGCGTTTGGACACGAAGACCTGTTTCGCCTTCCACACCTCCAGCACCGGCATCCCGGCGATGGGCGAGTTGGGGTCGTCCTGCGCGGCGGGGTTCACGATGTCATTCGAGCCGATGACGATGACCACATCCGTGGACGGGAAGTCGTCATTGATCTCGTCCATCTCCAGCACGATGTCATAGGGCACCTTGGCCTCGGCCAAGAGCACGTTCATATGCCCCGGCAGACGCCCCGCAACGGGGTGAATGGCGAAGCGCACGTTCTTGCCCTTGGCGCGCAGCTTGCGGGTCAACTCGCTGACGCTTTGCTGCGCCTGCGCCACCGCCATGCCATAGCCCGGCACGATGATCACGCTGTCGGCCTCATTGAGCGCGGTGGACACGCCGCCCGCATCAATCGCCACCTGCTCGCCTTCGACTTCCATTGCAGGCCCTGAAGTGCCGCCAAAGCCGCCCAGGATCACGCTGATGAAGCTGCGGTTCATGGCCTTGCACATGATGTAGCTCAGGATCGCCCCCGAGGCCCCCACAAGCGCGCCGACCACAATCAGCAACTCGTTGCCAAGCGAGAAGCCGATCGCCGCCGCTGCCCAGCCAGAGTAGGAGTTGAGCATCGACACCACCACCGGCATATCGGCCCCGCCGATGCCCATGATCAGGTGATAGCCGATAAACAGCGCAAGTGCGGTCAGCACCAGCAGCATCAGAACGGCCACGGCCCCGCTATCGGCAAAGGCCAGATAGAGCCCGGCAAAGACCAGCGAGGCAATCGCCGCGCCTGCGTTCAGCATATGCCCGCCGGGGAGTTGCTTGGCAGCCGTGTCCACGCGCCCCGCCAGCTTGCCATAGGCGATGATCGAGCCGGTGAAGGTCACGGCCCCGATCCAGATGCCGATCATCAGCTCCACCCGCAGGATGGTGATTTCGACAGCGGTTTTCTTGCCGATGATGGCCGCGAAATTCGTCAGGCCCAGCCAGAGGTCATAGGCGGCAACCGACATCAGCCCTTCGGGCTGCGGGAAAGGCAGGCCCGCGCCTGCAAATTCGGAGGCCACGCGCCCGATCTCCAGATGCGCGTTGAAGCCCACCAGCACAGCGGCCAGACCGACAAGCGAGTGCATGAAGGCGACAAGCTCGGGCATCTGCGTCATTTGCACGCGGGTGGCCAACTGCCAGCCGATCACGCCGCCAATCGCAATCAGGACCAGTGTCAGCCCCCAGAGCCCCGAGCCGGGGCCGACCAGCATCGCCAGCACAGCGACGGTCATGCCCGCGATGCCATACCAGATCGCGCGCTTGGCGCTTTCCTGCCCCGAAAGCCCGCCCAGCGAGAGAACGAAGAGAACTGTGGCGACCGCATAGGCCGCGACTGTGAAACCGAAATCCATGTCTCGAACCTCCCTCGGTCAGGATTTCTGGAACATGGCGAGCATCCGCCGTGTTACCAGGAAACCACCGAAAATATTGACAGCCGCCATCAAGAGCGCCAGCGCGGCCAGGATCGTGATCAGCACCGAGGTCGAGCCGATCTGCAACAGCGCGCCCACGATGATGATCGAAGAGATCGCGTTCGTGACGGCCATCAGCGGTGTGTGCAGCGAGTGCGAGACTTTCCAGATCACCTGGAAGCCCACAAACACGGCCAGCACGAAGATGATGAAATTGCGCATGAAGCTCTCGGGCGCGACCATGCCAACGCCCAGCACGAAGGCCGCACCGGCCGCCAGAAGCGCCACTTGCGTCTTGGTCTGCGCCTTGAAGGCCGCGATTTCGGCCGCGCGCTTTTCTTCGGCTGTCGGCTCCTTGACCTTTTCCTTGGGCTTGGCCGCAATCGCCTTGACCTTGGGTGGTGGCGGCGGGAAGGTGATTTCGCCTTCATGCGTCACGGTCGCGCCCCGGATCACGTCATCTTCCATGTTGTGGTTGATGACCCCGTCCTTCTCGGGCGTCAGGTCGTGCAGCATGTGGCGGATATTGGTCGCATAAAGCGTCGAGGATTGCGCCGCCATGCGGCTTGGGAAATCCGTGTAACCGATGATGACGACACCTTCTTCGGTCACCAATCGCTCATCGGCCACGGTCAGATCGCAGTTGCCGCCCTTTTCGGCGGCCAGATCGACGATCACCGAGCCGGGTTTCATCATCCGCACCATGTCCTCGGTCCAGAGCTTGGGCGCGGGGCGGCCGGGGATCAGTGCCGTGGTGATGACGATATCGACATCGGGGGCAAGCTCGCGGAATTTCTCGAGCTGTTTCTCGCGGAATTCGGGGCTGGAGGGGGCCGCATAGCCGCCGGTCTCAGCGCCATCGGTGGCGTCCTCCTCGAATTCAAGGAAGACGAATTCCGCCCCCATCGATTCGATCTGCTCTGACACTTCGGGGCGCACGTCAAAGGCCATCGTGATTGCGCCAAGGCTGACGGAAGTGCCGATGGCGGCAAGCCCTGCCACGCCTGCGCCCACCACCAGAACCCGCGCGGGCGGGATCTTGCCTGCTGCCGTCACCTGGCCCGTGAAGAAGCGCCCGAAATTATTGCCCGCCTCGATCACAGCGCGGTAGCCCGCGATATTGGCCATGGACGAGAGCGCATCCATCTTCTGCGCGCGGGAAATGCGCGGCACCATGTCCATGGCGATGACTGTCGCGCCGCGCGTTTTCGCGGCCTCCAGCGCCTCGGTACTCTGCGCGGGCCAGAAGAACGAGATCAGCGTCTGCCCCTCGCGTAGCCGCTCGATTTCGGCCATTTCGGGCTCGCGCACCTTGATGACGACATCGACCGCCTCGCTGAGCGCCTGCGCATCGGGCAGCACCGTGACGCCCGCGCCCTCATAGAGCGCATCGCTGAACCCGGCGGCCAGCCCGGCCCCGGCTTCGACAAAGCATTCATGGCCCAGCTTGGCGATCTGCTGCGCGCTGTCAGGGGTTAGCGCGACCCGCGCCTCCCCTGCCCTGATCTCCTTCAACGCCCCGATTTTCAAGTGCGGTCCCCCTCTTGCTCAGGTTGCGTCTGGCCGCGTGCACGCGCACGGGCTTGTGATTTCGCGCCTGCATAACGCGCGCTTTGCCAATCCACAAGCGGCCAAAAGGTGTATGGACGCGGCGGAACGGCCTTGTTTCATTGAGTGTTGGCACCTGACGCGGCGCTGCGCAACTGTGTCGCAGCATCCCCGGACGCGTCCTGCGTCACAGCCAGCGGCGGGTGCGCGCAAAATAGGCATCGGCCTCGGCCCCGAAACCCGCGCGCAACCGGGCCTCTTCGGGCCGGATGAAACGCTGCGTCAGGATCCGGCCCAGCACCGGCACCAGCACCAGCCCCGCAACCGACCCCCAGACCAGCGCCAGCCCGCCCAGGATCAGCAGATCGGCCAGATAGATCGGGTTGCGCGAGAGGCGGTAGAGCCCGGTCGTGATCAGTGCGTCGGGGTCGCGATGCGGCACGATGGTCGTGCGCGCGCGCAGAAAGGACAGCGCCGCGAGCCCCAGGATCGCCAGCCCCGTCCAGAACAGGAGATTTCCCAGCATGGTCACTGCGGGCAGGTCATAGCCCCGGCCAAGCGCCCAGACCTCGGCGCGCGCGAGGCCAAGCGCGCCGACCAGCCAGACCGGGGGATAATCGAACATCTTGAGCATGGCCATGTCCCTCTTGCCTGCCATCTCCCTGCCCGCTCCCGCCGCCACCCGCAACCCTTCCTTGTCCCTTGACCTTTGCGCGACTGCGCGGCACCGATGCAAAAGCTTCAGCCGAAAGGACACCCCATGACCGATTTCACAGCCACCCGCGCCCGTTTCGACCTGCCCGAAGGGGTGATTTACCTTGATGGCAACTCGCTCGGACCGCTGCCGCGCGGTGTGGCCGAACGGGTCGCGCAGGCCATCACGGGCGAATGGGGGCAGATGCTGATCACCGGCTGGAACAAGGCGGGTTGGATGGATCTGCCCGCCCGCGTGGGCGACCGTGTGGGGCGGCTGATCGGCGCGGGCCCCGGCACGGTAACGATGGGCGACACGCTCTCGATCAAGGTCTATCAGGCGCTGGCCTCTGCGCTGGAGTTGCGCCCCGACCGCCGCGTGATCCTCTCTGACACCGGCAATTTCCCTTCTGACCTCTACATGGCCGACGGTCTCTGCCGTACGCTCGGGCCGGATTACGCGCTGAAAACCGTGGCCCCCGAAGATGTGGACGCCGCGATTGACGAGTCCGTTGCCGTGTTGATGATCACCGAGGTTGATTACCGCACTGGCCGCAAGCATGACATGGGCCAATTGATTGCCAAGGCCCATGCAAAAGGCGCGCTTGTGGTCTGGGATCTGGCGCATTCCGCCGGGGCCATCCCGGTCGATGTGACGGGGGCGGACACGGATTTCGCTGTCGGCTGCAGCTACAAATACCTCAATTCCGGCCCCGGCGGTCCGGCCTTCATCTATGTTGCGCCGCGTCTGGCCGAGGCCGCGCGCCCTGCCCTTTCGGGCTGGCTGGGCCATGAAGCACCCTTTGCCTTTGACCTCGACTACCGTCCGGGACGCGGGGTCGAGCGGATGCGCGTGGGCACGCCGCCAATCCTGCAACTCGCCGCGCTCGATGCAGCACTCGATGTCTGGGAAGGCGTCGATATGAACGACCTGCGCGCGCGCTCCATCGCGCTGCAGGAAAGCTTCATCGCCCGCGTCGAGGCCGGTTGCTCCGACCTGACCCTCGCCTCACCCCGCGACCCCGAGATTCGCGGCAGCCAGGTCAGTTTCCGCCATCCGCAGGGCTACGCGATCATTCAGGCGCTGATCGCCGAAGGCGTGATCGGCGATTTCCGCGCCCCCGACATTCTGCGCTTCGGCTTCACGCCACTGTATCTCTCGCCCGAGGATGTGACCCAAGCCGCTGATCGTCTTTGCGCGATCATGGCAGAGGGACGCTGGGACAGGCCCGAATTCCACGCCCGCGCGAAAGTGACCTGAGCGCGGGTACAGTTACGAAATCTAAACCAGAATCAGGCTCACTGGCGGCATAGCCCCCGACCGTGAGCCGCCATGACCGATCTGTTCCAACCCCGGCACCGCAAGATCCTGCCCCGATGCTGCATCGGGCTGGCGCTGGCGCTGATCGCCACGATCCTGCTCTGGCCCATGCTCGCGCGTGCGGCAGGCCCTGCGCAGCTTTGTGAGGTGGCGGCGCAACAGGCCGCTGCGCGCCATGGCGTGCCGCTCGCGGTGTTGCGCACCATCGCGCTGGTGGAAACAGGGCGCACGCTGGGTGGCCAGATGCAGCCCTGGCCCTGGGCCATCCATGCCGAGGGGCGCGGCCACTGGCCCGCCTCGCGCGCGGCGGCGCTTGAACTGGTGCGCAACACCAAGGCCAAGGGGGTGCGCAATATCGATATCGGCTGTTTTCAGATCAACCTGCGCTGGCACGGTGCGGAATTCGCCTCGCTCGAGGCGATGATCGAGCCTGCGCAGAATGCCGATTACGCTGCGCGGCTGTTGCAACACCACAAGGCAAGGCTCGGCTCGTGGGAAGCTGCCGCCGGGGCCTATCACTCGGCCACACCTGCGCTCGCTGCGCGCTACCGCGCACGCTTTGCCGCACTGCGCGGCAAGCTCTCGCCCCCCGCGCCCCAAACCACACCCGAAACCGGCCGTGCTCCTCCGCCCGCCGAGAACCGCTCCGCCCTGCTGCAACCGGCGGGCAGTGGCCAGTTGGGCTCGCTGGTGTCCATGGCGCAGACCGAGGCTCGGGCACGGCTGATAGAGCTTGCGCCGGGATCATAGGCGCATGAACCTGCAGGCCCTTTTCAAACCCACGATCCTGCTCGCACTCGCGCTCATGGCCGTGATCGTGATGATGATCCTGCCGATCCCGGCCTGGATGCTCGATCTCGGGCTGGCGGCCAGTTTCGCGCTCGCGATCCTGATGTTCACGGTCACGCTCTTCATCCAGCGCCCGCTGGATTTCTCGATTTTTCCGACAGTCTTGCTGGCATCCCTGATGTTGCGCCTGTCGCTCAACGTCTCCTCGACCAAGCTCATCATCGGCGAAGGGCACACCGGCACCCATGCCGCAGGCGGGGTGATTCAGGGCTTTGCCAGTTTCGTGATGTCGGGGTCGATCTTTCTGGGCGTGGTGATCTTCCTCGTGCTGCTGATCGTCAATTTCATCGTCATCACCAAGGGCGCGGGGCGCATGGCCGAAGTGGGCGCACGTTTCGCACTCGACGGGATGCCGGGCAAGCAGCTTGCCATCGACAGTGACATGTCCGCGGGCGCCATTGACCATACCGAGGCCAAACGCCGGCGCGAGACCGAACAGGCCGAAACCAATTTCTACGGCTCGCTCGACGGCGCGTCGAAATTCGTCAAGGGCGACGCCATCGCGGGGCTCTTGATCACGCTCCTGAACATCGTCATGGGGCTGATTAACGGCACGATGATGCATGGCATGACCCTGGGTGCTGCCTTCGAGGCCTATGCCATCCTGACCGTGGGCGACGGGCTGGTCAGCCAGATCCCCGCCGTCATCATCTCGATTGCCGCCGCCCTCCTGCTCGCGCGTGGCGGGGCCAATGGCGCGACCGATATCCAGCTTTTCGAGCAACTGGGCCGCTACCCGTCCGCGATTGCGACCGTGGGCTTTCTGATGGCGCTCTTTGCCTTTGTGCCGGGGCTGCCCTTCCTCCCCTTTGTCATCGGCGCGGGCGCGCTTCTGGGGCTGGCATGGCTAGCCAAAGGCGCGCAGGAGCGCGCCGCCGAGGCTGCGACAGCACAGCCCGAAACCCTGCCCGAGCCTGCCCGCAACAGCATCGGCGACGCGCTCGATCTCGACGAAATCCATGTCCAGTTCGCGCCCGATCTGGTGCCCATGGTGCTCGACCCGCGGCTGGGGCTGGACGGGCGCATCTCGAATATCCGCTCTCATGTCGCGCGCGAGTTCGGCCTGATCCTGCCCGAGATCCGGCTTACCGACGAAACGCGCCTGCCCGACGGCCATTACGCCATCCTCATACACGGCGTCGAACAGGCGCGCGACTGCTTGCGTCCGGGGCAGATGCTGGCGCTGGTGCAGGATGCGGCGGGTTTCGACATCGTGGGCGAGGATGTGAAAGAGCCGGTCTACAAAAGCCCCGCCCGCTGGATCGACGCGCAAAAGCACGAAGAGGCCGCGCTGGCAGGCACGACCGTCGTCAGCCCGATCGAGGTTCTGGCTACGCATCTCTTGGAAGTGCTCAAGGCCAATTTCGCCCGGCTGATGACGCATAAAAGCCTGCACCGCCTGCTTGATGAACTCACCACGCTGAGCGACCCGGCCCGCGCCGAGGCCAACAAGCGCCTGTTCGGCGACATGATCCCCGACAAGGTGTCGGTGGATCTGCTGCTGGGCGTGCTGCGGCTGCTTCTGGAAGAGCGCGTCTCGATCCGCAACCTGCCGCTGATTCTTGAAGCGATGTCGGAAGTGCGCACATTATTGCACGGCCCCGAGGCGGTTTGCGAGCATGTCCGCCAGCGGCTGGGCTTCCAGCTGGTCGCCCCCCTCAAACGCGATGACGGCACGTTGCCGCTGATCCAGCTTGCCCCGGACTGGGAAGAAATCTTCGCCACGTATCAACTCGCGGGCGATGCGGGCAGCAGCGATGTCGCACTGCCCCCCGAGGACTTCGCGCGCCTCAGCGAACGCATCGCGCAAAGCCTTGGCAAGCTCGCGCAGGATGGTATCAGCCCCGCGCTCGTAACCTCCGCGCGCCGCCGTCGCTTCCTGCGCACGGTGCTGGCGGCCAAAGGGCTGGCTGCCTCGGTCCTCTCCTACGAGGAGATCGGGATTGATGCCCGTCCTGCCCTTGTCGGGACAATTACGGCATGATCCCCGCGCTCCTCGACATGCTCGACACTCTCACCGCCGATCTCGGCGCGCTGGCCGCGGGCAGCCTTGGTGTCTTCATCCGCGTGGGCGCGCTGATGGCGCTGGTCCCGGCCTTCGGCGAACAGGTGGTGCCGATCCGCCTGCGACTCGGCCTCACCCTTGCCTTCACCGCCATCACCGCCCCCGCCATCGCGCCCCTGATGCCCGCGGCCAGTTTCGCCCCCGGCCCGCTGATCCATCTGATCGCGACCGAAACCGTCGCGGGGCTGGTGCTGGGCATCGCGCTGCGGCTGATGATCATCGCGCTGCAGACGGCAGGCACCATCGCGGCGCAAGCGACCTCGCTGGCGCAATTCTTCGGCGGCGCAGGGGTGGACCCGCAACCGGCGATGGCACAGATTCTGGTTATGGCGGGGCTGGCCCTGGCACTGATGAACGGGCTGCATGTCAAGCTCGCCGCGCTGATCGTGCACTCCTACGCCCTGTTCCCGCCCGGTCGCTTCCCCGATGCCGCAAGCCTTGGGGCCTGGGGTGTGGCCCATGCCGCGCGCGCCTTCACCCTGGCCTTCACACTGGCCATGCCCTTCGTGATCCTGTCGCTGATCTATTATGTCGCGCTGGGTGCGATCAACAAGGCCATGCCGCAACTGATGGTGGCCTTTGTCGGTGCGCCCGCGATCACCTTTGCGGGGCTCGCGGTGCTGCTGCTGACCGCGCCAATGATCCTGCCTCTGTGGCACATGGCGCTGGAGGGCGTGCTGAGAGATCCGGGCGGGATGCCGCGATGAGCGAGGAAGACAGCAGCGGTGAAAAGGAATTCGAGGCCAGCCCCCGCAAGCTGGAGGAAAGCCGCCGCAAGGGCGAAGTGCCGCGCTCGACTGACCTCAACACGGCCGCCGCGTTCTTCGGTCTGCTGACCGGCGCGCTGATCTTCGGGCAGAGCACCTTGACCAGTCTCGGCACAACCGGTGCAGCACTTCTGGAGCAGGCCGACAGCGTCTCGGCGCTGCTGCGCAAGGGCGGCACCCCGATTGCGGGCAGGCTGATGCTTGATGTCGGACTGGCGCTTCTGCCGCTGCTGCTGGTGCCGTTCCTGATGGTCTGGGCGGGGCTTTTCGCGCAGCGCGTGGTCATCTTTGCCCCGGAGAAACTGAAACCGAAGCTCTCGCGCATCTCGCCGATCTCCAACGCCAAGAACAAATACGGCCGCAACGGCCTGTTCGAGTTCGCGAAATCCGCGGTCAAGCTGGGCATCATCTCGACCGTGCTGTGGCTCTTCGTGTTGCATAACCTGCCGATGATTCTGGCGACGCTGCACCTGACCCCGGCACTGGCCGCGCGCGAGTTACTGGGGCTGGTGATCCGCTTTCTGGCGCTCGTCTTTGTCGTGAAACTGGCCATCGGCGCAGTTGATTTCTTCTGGCAGCGGGCCGAGCATCTGCGCAAGAATCGCATGTCTCACAAGGAGTTGCGCGACGAGATGAAGCAATCCGAGGGCGACCCGCATGCCAAGGGAGAGCGGCGGCGGCGCGGGCGCGAGATCGCGTCAAGCAAGATGCTCGAGCAGGTCAAGGATGCCAGCGTGGTCATCGTGAACCCGACCCATTACGCAGTTGCGCTGAAATGGTCGCCCACCGACAGCGGCGCGCCGATCTGCGTGGCGCGCGGGGTGGACGAGATCGCCGCGCGCATCCGCGAGCAGGCCGAGGCGGCGGGCGTGCCGATCCATTCCGACCCGCCCACGGCGCGCGCGCTCTATGCCACGGTTGGGCTTGACCGCGAAATCACCCCCGAGCATTACGCCGCCGTGGCCACCGCGATACGCTTTGCCGAGAAGATGCGCGCCAAAGCGGCGAAAGGACGATGGGCATGAGCAAGGAACGGGTCGAGCGGTTGCGGCACATGGCACAGATGGTGCACGAGGTCGAGCTCGCGCGCACCGCCCGGCTCGGGGCCGCGCGCGAGGCGACGCGCGCACGGCTGGGCAAACTGCCCGCCTCCCTGCCACTGACCGAGGAGCCCGCTCTCCTTGCCGCGCGGCAGGCGCATCTGCACTGGGCCGCGGCGCAGCGGATGCAGCTTAACCAGCGGCTCGCGCAGGAGACCGCGCGGCTGCTTGAGCAGCGGCGCAAGACCGCACGCAGCCTCGGTCGGCTGGAGGCCGTGGACAAGCTCTGCCCATATCCTCCCAAACGCTGAGGCAGATCAACCCACCCATTCGCCCGCGCGCATCAGCGGCACGGAACCTCCCGAGGTATGCAGCCCGTCCACATCCATTTGCTGCGAGCCGATCATCCAGTCGACATGGATCAGGCTGGCATTGCCGCCGCGCGCGGCGAGCGCGTCCCCGGACAAGTCCTCGCCGCCCTCAATGCAGGACGCATAGCTCTGGCCCATAGCGATATGCGAGGCGGCATTCTCGTCGAACAGCGTATTGAAATACAACAATCCGCTTTGTGAGACGGGCGAGCTGTGCGGGACGAGGGCCACCTCGCCCAGCCGCGCGGCACCCTCGTCCGTGGCCAGCATCTCGCGCAGGACATCCTCGCCGCGCGCGGCCCGCGCCGCAACCGCGCGGCCACCCTCGAAGCGCATCTCGATCTCCTCGATCAGGCTGCCCTGATGCGACAGCGGCTTGGTGGCGCGCACATGCCCCTCGACGCGCTGCGCATGGGGTGTGGTGAAGACTTCCTCGGTCGGGATATTGGGGTTGCAGCGCACGCCGTTGCGCGCGGTCGCGGCCCCGCCCTGCCAGCGATGCCCCTCGGCCAGCCCGACGCGCAGGTCGGTGCCGGGACCGCGAAACTGCAGCGCCTCGAAGCGCGCGTCATTGAGCATGGCGCAGCGCGCCGCGAGGCTTTCGTTATGCGCCTGCCAGGCCGCGATCGGATCGGGCTGATCGAGCCGCGCGGTGCGCGAAATGGCATCGACCAGCCGCGCCAGCGCGTCCTCGGGCGCGAGGTCGGGGAAGATGCGCACGGCCCAGTCGGGCGTCGGGCAGGCGATGATCGACCAGTTGATCTCGAAGCCGGAGATGGCGGCCAGCGCGGGCCGGTAGGCGCGCGCATTGGCGCGATTGGCGCGCGCGACCTGCGCGGCATCCTGCCCGGCCATCAGCATCGGGTCCTCGCCAACCAGCGCCAGCCGCGCCGCCCCGGCGCCGAAAGCCTGCGCCATTCCTTCATAGAGCCAGTCCGGCGCGCGGTCGAAACTCTCCCCTTGTCCGTTGCGGAACCGGGCCAGCGTGATCTCGGCATCGCTGATCAGTGGCGTGACCAGTCCGGCACCGGCGCGATAGGCCGCTCTGGTGATGGCACGCGCAAGCGGAAGCGCGGCAAGCGGAGTCGTCATCACCAGATCCTGCCCCGGCTGGAGATTGAGCCCCACGCGCACGGCAAGTTCGGCCAGCCCGTCAAGCAGATCCGGCGGCAGCGCGCCCTGCGCCGCGGCACTCGGGGTCTGTCCTGCATCCTGCGACATGGCGGGCTCCTCTTCTGGTCTGCGCGCAGGCTGCGTCACAAGCCCGGTGAAGGTCAAGCCCTTGCCGGTTTCACGTGCCCGTCCGAAGAAGGTCGGTGATCAGCACACCCAGGACCACGTCTGTGCCCAGCGTGTGCTGCGCCGCCTCGAGCAGATTTCGGCGCAACAGACCGAGCGTATCATGGGCTGTGAACACACCGTCAAAACCGCCAGTATTGGCATGGTCGAACATCACCTGCAGCAACCTGTCACGCAGCCGCGGGGCGCTGGCGGTCACGAGAGCGCGCGCATCGGAACGGAACTCTAGCCCGATCTGGATCACGACCACCGCAGTGATTCGGTCTTCCACCACCAGTGGCACCATGAAATAATTGGGAAATTCGAACATGTCGATCTCGGAGGCATCCGGGCGCGACGGGGGCGCTGGCGGTGGCTCGGTCTCTTGCGCGGCCTCCTGGTCGGGTTGCGGGCGCAGCATCAGCCCAGCCCCGAGCCCCCCGCCGAGGCCCAGAATGATCAGGATGACCGGAATCAGTTTACCCATGCAGCGTGCCTTTCCTGTGTCCGCCCCCGGGTCAGAACGGAGCGAGGATATCGGTGATCTGCGCGCCGTAGGCGGGCTGCTGCACGGTCGAGATCACGCCGCGCCCACCATAGGAGATACGCGCGCCCGCGATCTTGTCATAGGTGATCTCGTTAAGGCGCGTGATATCCTCGGGGCGTACGAACCCTGTGACCAGAAGCTCACGCAATTCGTGATTGACGCGCACTTCCTGACGACCCTCTATGCGCAGCACACCATTGGGCAGCCGCTCGACCACGGTGGAGGCGACACGCAGCTTGAGCTGTTCATTGCGCCGCACCGACCCATTGCCGGAAAAATTGCTGGATGAGTTGGTCTCGATCCCCGCGCCCAAGGCCAGCCCGCCGGGTAAGTGCCGGTCGATGGCCTGCGGAATGCCCAGGAATTGCGGCACCGCCATGGCGTTGGACCCACTGCGCCCGCGCGCAGTGTTGTTCGAGATTTCAGCGCTGTCATTGATCTCGATGACCACGGTCAGGATATCGCCTTGCCTTGATGCACGCCGGTCGCCCAACAGCGAGCGCTGACTGGCCGACCACAGCGAGGCATCATCGGCGGCCTTGCGCGTTTCGGTGCGTTCGGGCAGCGGCACACGGTAGAGCGCGGCGTGTTCGACAGTTGTCTCGGGTGCACTGAAGTCGGGCGCGCGGCCAACCTCGCCCAAAGGCTGGCACGCGACGACGAGCAGTGCCGCGAGCGGTAGCAGAAAGACTGGCAGTCGCATGGTGTATCCCTTGTGCTGTGAAAGGCTGTGCTGGTGCGCGCTCATGGTGTCCCACCCGCCGAGCCGGTGACCTCGACCAGCCCGGTGGTGGTGACAATGCCGCGCACCGACTGGCGCGAGCCCGTGTTCATGACCGTGACCGTGTCGCCGAGCGCGCCGCGCCCGAGCGCGCGACCCTCAGACAGGATGACCAGCGTGCCGCGCCGATAGACCATACGCACCAACTCGTTGCGTTCGATTACGGCGGCGGGGCCGAGATCGGCCAGTCGCACCGGGCGGCCCGGATAGATCGCGACCTGTGCCTCGAGCCCGATCACCTGGTCGGGCCGACTGGCCACGCCGGGCAGCGCGCCGGGCTGAGCCGCGACATCGCCCGGCCCGATCACCTCGGTCGCGCGAATGAGCCGCGTCGCGACGAGGCTTTCAGCGAGCCCGGAGGCCGGCCAGAGCATGAGCAGGGTCACGAGCCACCGCATCAGCGCACCTGCGTCGTTGCGCCGAGCATCTGGTCGGCGGCGGTGATAACCTTGGAATTCAGCTCATACCCGCGCTGCGCCTTGATCAGCTCGGTCATCTCGCGCACCGGATCGACCGAGCTTTCCTCCAGATAGCCCTGGCGCAGCGTGCCCAGCCCGTCCCTGCCCGGCGCGGAAACCTGCGCCGGGCCGGATGCCGCGGTCTCGACAAAAAGGTTGGAGCCGATGGCCTCGAGCCCCTTTTCATTGGCAAAGCCCGCCAGCGAAAGCTGGCCCAGAAGCTGGGGCTGCACCTGGCCCGCGAAATAGGCATAGACCTCGCCCTCGGCATTGATCGAGATCGCGCGCGCGTCATTGGGGATGGTGATTCCGGGGACCACCTCGAACCCGTCAGCGGTGACAATCAGTCCGTCGCCGGTGCGCTGCAGCCCGCCATCGCGGGTATAGGCGGGCTGGCCGTCGGGCAGCGTCACTTCCAGATAGCCGCGCCCCTCGATCGCGATATCGAGATCGCCGCCAGTGGCCTTTGACGCGCCCTGCTGCAACATCATGCTGACCGAGGCGGGCCGCACACCAAGCCCGACCTGCACGCCCGTCGGCAGCATGGTGCCGTCCTGCGCGCTGATCGCGCCCGCGCGGGCGAATTGCTGGTAATGCAGATCGGCGAAATCGGCCCGGCGGGCATTATAGCCCGTGGTGCTCATGTTGGAGAGGTTGTTGGCGATGGTATCGACGCGCATCTGCTGCGCGCTCATGCCGGTGGCGGCGATATGAAGGGATTTCATGGCACTGGCTCCTCTGGTTTACCGTCCAAGCGTCTGGATCACGTTGCGGATGCGCTCATCCTCGCGCTCGAGCAGGCGCTGGCCCTGTTCATAGGCGCGCTGCACCTCGATCATGCGGGCCAGTTCGATCAGCGGCTCGACATTGGACTCCTCGACAAACCCCTGCAGGATCATCGGTGCCTCGACCGGCTCGACCGGGCCATCGACAGCAAAGAGCGTGCCTGCCGCGCGCGTCACGGACAGCGGATCGACCGGGCGCACGAGCCCCACCTGCGCGAAGGGCTGGCCATCGCCCGAGAGCGTGCCATCGCGTGCCATGGTGATGCTGCGCGCATCGGGCGGCACGAAGATCGGCGCACCCCCGGCATCGAGCAGGTGGTGGCCGTCCATGTTGACCAGTTCGCCCGCCGGATTGGGGGTGAACATGCCGGCGCGGGTCAGGCGCGGGCCGTCGGGGGTTTCCAGCTGGAAGAACCCCTCGCCCTCGATCGCCATGTCGAAACTGCCATTGGTCTGCGCTAACCCGCCCTGCAACTGCGAGGTCTGACGCGTATTGCCGAGCGCCATCGACAGCGACGGCTCGTGCCGGTCGGTGGCGACCACGAATTCGGAGAACACCATCCCTTCGCGGCGGAACCCGGTCGTGCCCGCATTGGCGATGTTATGCGCGACCATCGCCATCTCGCGCCGGAGCCCCGAGAGGCGGGTGAGCGTGATATAGCCTGCGTTATCCATACTCAGAACCTCGCGATCAGGGGCACGATCTCGCCCTGAAAGAAGCTGACCAGCGTGGATGACATGAAGCTCATGGAGATCCAGAACACGACCAAAATGGCGGCGAGTTTTGGCACAAATGTCAGCGTCATTTCCTGAATCGAGGTCAGCGCCTGAAACAGCCCCACCGCCACTCCGGCCACTAGGGCAGCCATCAGGATCGGCGTGGCGATCATCGTGGCGACCCAGAGCCCCTGGCGCAGCGTGTCAAAGAAGACTGTCTCACTCATGGCTCACACCGGCATCCGCAGGATTTCGAGATAGGCATCCACCACCTTGTCGCGCACCGCGACTGTGGTCTCGACCGCGAGTTCGGTCGCGGCCAGCGCCTGCACCAATGCGTGCGGGTCTGCGCCCGAGACCATCGCATTCTTTGCCGTACTCTCGGCCTGCTGCAGCGATGTCGCGAAGCTGCCCAACGCCGCTCCGAAGCCCGCCTCGGCCCGGTCCGGTACTGCTTTGGGGGCTGCCGCGTGGCGCGCGGAATCATAGGTCTGGATGGCAATGCTCGGGGAAATCGTCATGGAACCTGTCCTTCAAAAAATGTGTGGGGAATTACCGGCGCAGGAGGTCCAGAAGTCCCTGCGCCATCTGGCGGGTCTGGTCGAACATGCGCAGATTGGCCTCGTAGCTGCGTGCGGCTTCGCGCGCATCGGCCATCTCGATCATCAGATCGACACTGGAGCCTTCGTAATAGCCCTGCGCATCGGCCAGAGGATGGGAGGGGTCATGGACCAGCGGCAACTCGCGCCGGTCGAGCCGGACCGGGCCGGTGCTCACGCGCGACAACCCGCTGGCGCGGTCCATCTCGGCGCGAAATTCTACCGTCTTGCGGCGGTATCCGGGGGTGTCGGCATTGGCGATGTTTTCCGAGACATGGCGCAGACGGCGCGCCTGCGCCTCCATTCCCGAGGCGGCGAGTGAAAAGCTGTGCGAGAGATCCGTCATGCTGCCCCCTATCGCCCGAGTGCACTGCGCAGGATCGCCCGCGCAGACCCGTAGGTGGCCAGCGCCATGTCATGCGCTTGCTGCGTGCGCGCGGCGCGCATCATTTCGCGTTCCAGCGAGACGGTGTTGCCACTGGGGCTGTAGGTGGGGGCGGCGCGGTCGATCTGCGGGGAAAGGGGGGCGGCGCCATGTGACGCGCCAAGATGCAGGGGGCGGGTGGTGCGCAGATGCCCCTTGTGCAGCGTGGCGGCGAAATCCGGCAGATCGCGGGCGCGATAGCCCGGCGTATCAGCCTGCGCGATGTTTTCCGCGATCACGGCCTGTCTTGCGGCTGCATGGCGCGAGAGATCCTGCGCGACGCGCATCAGGTCGGGTATGTCAAACATGAGGGTTTCTCCCGTCAGTCGATACACCAAGTCTTAAGTCTGATTCGATTAAGGTTCGGTAAGCGGAAGGCAGGAAAACGAGACGGTGCATGGAAATTCTGGAAGAATTGCGCGCACAGGTGGCGCAGTTGCGTCCTGTCCGGGTCTACGGGCGGATCAACCGGATCGACGGTCAGCTTGTCTCGGTCGAGGGGCTGACCGATACTGCCCGGATCGGTGACTGGCTGGAAATCACGACGCGCGAGGGCCAGCGCGTGGGGGCCGAAATCCTGCGGCTGACAGCGACCGAGGCGCAGGCGCTGCCCGATGGTCCCTGCGACGGGCTGGCCATCGGCGACCGGGCAGAGCATCTGGCCGCGCGTGGAATTGCGCCCGATGACAGCTGGATCGGGCGCGTGATCGACCCTTATGGCCGCCCGCTTGACGGCCGTCCGCTGATCCCCGGAGCGCGCCGCCGCCCGCTCGATGCCCCCGCGCCGGAACCTGCGCGCCGGGGCCGACTGGGTGCGCGGCTCGATACCGGCATGGCGGTGTTCAACACACTGCTGCCCGTGGTGCGCGGCCAGCGGATCGGGCTTTTCGCGGGCTCGGGCGTGGGCAAGTCGATGCTGCTGGGACGGTTCGCGCGCGCCATGCAGGCCGATGTCGTGGTGATCGCGCTGATCGGTGAGCGCGGGCGCGAATTGCGCGAATTCATCGAGGATGTGCTGGGGCCCGAGGGGCTGGCGCGCGCAGTGGTGGTGACCGCGACCTCGGACCAGCCGCCACTGACGCGGCGGCGCTGCGCGCAGGCGGCGATGTGCGTGGCCGAGCATTTTCGCGATCAGGGCAAGCATGTGCTGCTGCTGGCCGACAGCATCACCCGCATGGCCGAGGCGCATCGCGAAGTGGCGCTGGCCGCAGGCGAGGAAGCCTCCCTGCGCGGCTATCCCCCCACGGTCGCGCATCGGATCATGGCACTGGCCGAGCGCGCGGGGCCGGGCCGCGATGATGTGGGAGCGATTACAGCGGTGTTCACGGTTCTTGTGGCAGGCTCCGACATGGAGGAACCGGTCGCCGACATCCTGCGCGGGGTGCTTGACGGGCATGTGGTGATGGATCGCTCGATCGCCGAACGCGGGCGGTTTCCGGCCATCGATGTGCTGCGCTCGGTCAGCCGCGCCCTGCCCCATTGCGCCACCCCCGAGGAAAACGCCCGCATCAGCGAGGCGCGGCGTTATCTCGGGGCCTATGACCGGGCCGAGATGATGATCCAGGCCGGGCTCTACGAAGCCGGGTCCGACCCGCTGGTGGACCGCGCGATCCAGCTCTGGCCTGCGCTTGATGCCTTTGTGGGCGAAGACACGGCGCATGGCATCAAGGGGGCCTTCGCGCGGCTCGCGCAGTCTCTGGAAGCGCGCGCCCCGACCCAGCCGGGAGGGGTGTAGGCAGGCCCAGGAGTATCGCGTTGTCACGGCTCGCCGCATGGCGTGACCGCAACGGCCTTATCCGACTGCTGAAAGAACCGCCCGCCTCCAGATGCTAAGGCAATGGACCGGAAAACGGTTCCTTGGCACGCTTGCCACAGGTTCTGTCCCGGGCTTGATGTAAGAACAGACCAAGTTTCCTGTCAGGCGGGCAATCATCCGTGTCAGGGAAGGCCCGAAAACGGGGACAAGCATTAGCGCCTGTCGCAATGACACCGTCCGGGGCGCTTTGGCGCGAGCAGCCGAAACGCCCCCCTAGCGAAGGCAAAGTGCGGCTGAGGCCGCGCGCACAGACGATCCGCCCGGGGGACGCCCGCAGCCGACACGCGGTGTCTTTTGCGCCGGGTGCACCGTGCCAGTGGCGGGCGATACGGAGAAAACGCTACTGTCTGACAGAGCCCCGCGCGACCAGAGCACTGCGCGACATCGTGGCAATCGGGGTTTCCCCTCGGGTGCAAATTGCTCTAGATGGGCGGGCAATGGGACATCCGGGGACAGACATGGCGCGCATCCTGATCACGTCGGCCTTGCCGTATATCAATGGAATCAAGCATCTGGGCAATCTGGTCGGCAGTCAGTTGCCCGCAGATCTCTATGCCCGCTATATGCGCGCGCGCGGCCATGAGGTGATGTTCATCTGCGCCACTGACGAGCATGGCACGCCTGCCGAGATCGCCGCTGCCAAGGCGGGCCAGCCAGTCGCTGAATACTGCGCCGAGATGCACAATGTGCAAGCTGAGCTGGCGCGCGGTTTCGGGCTGTCCTTCGACCATTTCGGCCGCTCTTCCAGCCCCCGCAATCATGCGCTGACCCAACATTTTGCAGAACGGCTGGGCGACGCCGGACTGATC
The DNA here is from genome assembly GCA_007116575.1 of Paracoccaceae bacterium. Taxonomy (GTDB): domain Bacteria; phylum Pseudomonadota; class Alphaproteobacteria; order Rhodobacterales; family Rhodobacteraceae; genus Roseinatronobacter. The sequence continues at coordinate 3,683 of SKIF01000062.1, read as the reverse complement.
GAGCCGGTCTCGGAAAAGCAGGTCTATTCGCATGGCGATGGCCGCTTCCTGCCCGACCGTTATATCGAGGGAACCTGCCCGAATTGCGGCTATGAGCGCGCGCGCGGCGACCAGTGCGAGAATTGTACCAAGCAGTTGACGCCGCTGGAACTGATCGACCCGCGCTCGGCCATCTCGGGGGCGACCGATCTGGAAGTGCGCGAGACCCGCCACCTGCATCTGCGCCAGTCGAAACTGCGCGACACGCTGGACGACTGGATCGACAGCCAGCAGGGCTGGCCGGTGCTGACCACCTCGATTGCAAAGAAATGGCTGCATGATGGCGACGGGTTGCAGGACCGGGGCATCACCCGCGATCTGGACTGGGGCGTACCGGTACAGTTCGAGGGCGCGCCCTGGCAGGGCATGGAGGGCAAGGTCTTCTATGTCTGGTTCGACGCGCCCATCGAATATATCGCCGCAACCGCCGAATGGGCCGACTCAGAGGGCCTCGATGAGGCCGCGTGGCGGCGCTGGTGGCGCACAGATGAGGGCGCGGACGATGTGCGCTATGTGCAGTTCATGGGCAAGGACAATGTGCCCTTCCACACGCTCAGCTTTCCCGCCACGCTGATCGGCTCGGGCGAGCCGTGGAAGATGGTCGATTACATCAAGTCCTTCAATTACCTGAATTACGATGGCGGACAGTTTTCCACGAGCCTCGGGCGGGGTGTGTTCATGGATCAGGCGCTGGACATCCTGCCCGGCGATTACTGGCGCTGGTGGCTCTTGAGTCACGCACCGGAAAACAGCGATGCCGAATTCACATGGGAGAATTTTCAGGCTTCGGTGAACAAGGATCTGGCCGATGTGCTGGGCAATCTGGTGAGCCGCGTGACCAAGTTCTGCCGCTCGAAATTCGGCGAAGTGGTCCCCGAGGGCGGCGCGAACGGGCCGCGCGAGGCGCAGCTTGTCGAGAACCTGGCCACCCGCCTGCGCGCCTATGAGCGACATATGGAGGCGATGGAAGTGCGCAAATCGGCTGCGGAATTGCGCGCGCTCTGGGTGCTGGGCAATGAATATCTGCAGGAGGCCGCGCCCTGGTCGACCTTCAAGACCGACCCGGATCAGGCCGCCGCGCAAATCCGGCTGAGCCTGAACCTGATCCGGCTTTATGCCGTGGTCTCGCAGCCTTTCATCCCTGCGGCCAGTGCACGGATCATGGCCGATCTGGGCTGCGAGGACTGGTCCTGGCCCAAGGATATCGCCACGAGCTTGCAGGTCCTGGCCCCCGGACACGCCTTCACAGTGCCCGAGGTGCTGTTCGCCAAGATCAGCGACGAGCGCCGCGCGGAATGGGAAGAGCAGTTCGCGGGTGGTCGCTGAGCCCCTGCCCTTGCTGCGCCACATCCGGAAACGTCCGTCCCCGTCCAGCGTGATGGTGGTGTCAGGCGCATCCTTGCAGTCATGTCGGGGGGCTGTGCCCCGGCACGCGGCGCTGCCAGATGCCGCAAGGCGCTTGCACAGACAAGGTCGCGCAGCGCGCAATTCTGGGGGCGGCCGATCAATCTGGTCACAAATGTCCAACCCCAGCTGCCTGACAAGGCTGCCCCGTCCTGGCGCTCAGCGCTGGGCGTCACAAGCGACGCCTTGATCTGGCGCGCCTGCCATCAGGGTGTCACGCATCACTTGCCGCACGGAACCGACAGCACGGCGAAGCCCGCCCGTTTTTCGCTTTTCACCGCCGGGCGGCTGCACTAGGCTCGCGCCCATGTTTACCATCGAGCATGATTTCGACGCGACCGTGATCACCCTGGTCGACGAGGCCGAGGGGCCGGTCGAGGCGTTGCGCGAGGATGTCATTATCACCGCGTTTGAGGATTGCGTCACTCTGCGCCAGTTCGACCCGCAGCGCGACACCGATGTCGTGGTTACGCTCTCGCTGGCGCAGCTTGACGAACTGGCGGCAGCGCTGAACCTGCCCGAGGGCGTTTATCGTCTGGCACGTGAAAGCGGCAAGATCACTTGATCGCGCAACCCATTTGACTTTTACCCCGGACCTCTGACAGGGTCACGCTCAGCCCGCAGGCCGCGACACGGCCCGCCCGGCTCCCCCTTCGCACTCAGACAGGCAGGCGCGGAACGACCTGCCGGAAAGGACGACCATGCTGACCAATGACCAGCTCGACCTGTGGGACCGTGCCCATTTCCTGCATGCCTCCACGGCATTCGGGCAGCACGCGCGCGGCGAAAGCCCCACGCGCATCGTGACCGGCGCCGGAGGTGTTTATATCGAGGATCGCGACGGCAACCGCCTTCTGGATGCCTTCGCCGGGCTCTATTGCGTCAATGTCGGCTACGGACGGCAGGAGATCGCCGAGGCGATTGCCGAGCAGGCGCGTGAACTGGCCTATTATCACGCTTATGTCGGGCATGGCACCGAGGCCTCGATCACGCTGGCACGGATGGTGGCCGAGCGTGCACCGGCGCATATGAACAAGGTCTATTTCGGGCTGGGCGGGTCAGATGCGAACGAGACCAATGTCAAACTGGTCTGGTATGTCCAGAACGTGTTGGGCCGCCCGGAAAAGCGCAAGATCATCTCTCGCTGGCGCGGCTATCACGGCTCGGGGCTGATCACTGGCTCGATGACAGGGCTTGTGCCGTTTCACGCGAAATTCGGCCTGCCGCTCGCCGAGGTGATCCATACTGAAGCCCCCTATTACTTCCGCCGCCCCGACCCGGAAATGTCGGAAGAGGCGTTTACAGCGCATTGCGTGGCGGCTCTGGAAGAGCTGATCGCACGCGAAGGAGCGGACACGATCGGGGCTTTCATCGGTGAGCCGATTCTGGGCACGGGCGGGATCGTGCCGCCGCCTGCCGGATACTGGGAGGCGATTCAGGCGGTGCTGAAAAAGCATGAGATCCTGCTGATCACGGATGAAGTGGTGACAGGCTTCGGGCGGCTGGGCACGATGATGGGTTCGGACCATTATGGCATCCGCCCCGATATCATCACCATCGCCAAGGGGCTGACCTCGGCCTATGCGCCGCTCTCGGGCTCGATTGTCAGCGATGATCTGTTCCGCGTACTGGAAGAGGGCACCGACAAGTTCGGCCCCTTCGGCCATGGCTGGACCTATTCCGCCCACCCCATCGGCGCGGCAGCGGGGGTGGCGAACCTGAAGCTGATCGACAGTCTCGGGCTGGTGGCGAATGCCGGCGAGACCGGGGCCTATTTCCGCAAGACGATGGCGGATGCGCTGGCCGGGCACCGCTTTGTCGGCGATGTGCGCGGCGACGGGATGCTGGCGGCGGTCGAGTTGCAACGCGACCCTGGCGCCCGCGTGGATTTCGACGCGTCCGAGAAAGTCACCGCGCAGGTCGTGGCCGAGATGGCGCGCCGCGGCGTGATCGCACGCGCGATGCCGCAGGGCGAGATCATCGGCTTCGCGCCGCCGCTCTGCCTGAGCCGCGAAGAGGCGGATATCGTGGTCGAGGTGACACGCGACGCGCTCGATGCCGTGACCGGGGCAATGTAAGTGACCGACCTGTCCAGCAGGCCCGAGGCGCGCACTGCGCGCGCCCGGTCTAAGCCGGGTATGGTCGGGATGCGCATCATCGCGCGGGATCGGTGCGGTTTGCCCGCCATCTGCGCCACGGCGCAGGCTGTGTGAAGATTATGTCAGTGGGGCGCGCGCTGC
>SKIF01000010.1 GCA_007116575.1 Paracoccaceae bacterium | reverse complement strand
GGGCACGTCTTGGCCGATGCATCGGCAAGGGCCTGTCCGGCAGGGTCCGCTTCATGCTCGCGTTAGCGCAATCGTCTAGCAGGTTTCCCTGCCGGATCAAGGCTCGGACGCCAGGCGGAGGATTCTGTAAAGGCCCCGGCAGCTGGCTGGCTTGGCCCAAACGAGCTGTAAAACAGACAAACCCGGCCAGAATGACCGGGTTTGCCAAAACTCGCCGCCCCGATAAGGGTACGGCGCAATCACGTTGCAACAGGTTTACTCGGCACTCTCAGCCGAGATTTCCTTGCCAGTCGCCTGATCGACCATCTTCATCGCCAGCCGCACCTTGCCCCGGTCATCGAAGCCCAGCAGCTTGACCTTGACCTCCTGCCCTTCCTTCAGAACGTCGGACGGGTGGTTCAGGCGGCGATTCTCGATCTGGCTGACATGCACCAGCCCGTCGCGCTTGCCGAAGAAATTCACGAACGCGCCGAAATCCACCAGCTTGACAACCTTGCCGGTGTAGATCTGGCCCACTTCGGGTTCGGCAACGATCGAATGGATCATGTCATAGGCCTTCTTGATGGCCTCCTGATCATTCGAGGCGATCTTGATGATGCCATCATCGTTGATATCGACCTTCGCGCCCGACACTTCGACGATTTCGCGGATGACCTTTCCGCCCGTGCCGATGACTTCACGAATCTTGTCGGTCGGGATCTGCATCGTCTCGATCTTGGGCGCATACTGGCTAAAGCCCTGCGGAGCGCTGATGGCCTTGGACATTTCGCCCAGAATGTGCATCCGCCCGTCCAGGGCCTGCGCAAGCGCCTGTTCCATGATCTCGAAGGTGATGCCCGCGACCTTGATATCCATCTGCAGCGAGGTGATGCCGGATTCCGTGCCCGCAACCTTGAAATCCATGTCGCCCAGATGGTCCTCGTCGCCCAGAATATCGGTCAGAACGGCGAAACGGCCATCATCTTCGAGGATCAGGCCCATCGCCACACCAGCCACCGGGGCTTTCAGCGGCACGCCTGCATCCATCATCGACAGCGACCCACCACAGACTGAAGCCATCGAACTCGAACCGTTCGATTCGGTGATCTCGGAGACGATGCGGATCGTGTAGGGGAAATCGGTCGCAGCAGGCAGCACCGCCTGCAGCGCGCGCCAGGCCAACTTGCCATGGCCCACTTCGCGCCGTCCCGGAGGGCCGACGCGGCCCACTTCACCAACCGAATAGGGAGGGAAGTTGTAGTGCAACAGGAAAGCCGATTTCGAGGTGCCGGTCAGCGCGTCGATGAACTGCTCGTCATCGCCGGTGCCCAGCGTGGTGACGCAAAGCGCCTGCGTCTCACCACGCGTGAACAGCGCCGAGCCGTGGGTGCGCGGCAGGACACTGGTCTCGGCCAAGATTGGGCGGACCGTGCGGGTGTCGCGCCCGTCGACGCGGGGCTCGCCATTCACGACCGCGCCGCGCAGGATCGAGGCTTCCAGCTTCTTGATCGCCGAGCCGAGATTCTCGTCGGCAAGCTGCTCTTCACTCAGCGCAGATTTGATTGCCTCGCGCGCAGCAGCGATGGCCGCGACCCGTTCCTGCTTGTCACGCAGCGCAAAGGCGGCGCGCATCTGCTCTTCGCCAGCAGTTTTCACGGCAGCGTAAAGCTCGGAGTAATCCGGGGGTGTGAAGTCGAACGGCTCTTTCGCCGCCTCTTCGGCCAGGTCGATGATCAGGTCAATCACCGGCTGGCAGCTCTCATGCGCGAATTTCACTGCGCCCAGCATCTCGGCCTCGGTCAGCTCATAGGCTTCCGACTCGACCATCATCACGGCGTCGCGTGTCCCGGCCACAACCAGATCCAGCCGCTGCTCGGGGTTTTCGCGCAGCTTTTCCATGTCCTGGCATTCGGGGTTCAGCACATATTCGCCATCGACATAGCCCACGCGCGCGGCGCCGATGGGGCCCATGAACGGCACGCCCGACAATGTCAGCGCCGCAGAGGCCGCAATCATGGCGACCACATCGGGCTCATTGACCAGATCGTGGCTCAGCACGGTGCACATGACCAGCACTTCATGCTTGAAACCATCGACGAAAAGCGGGCGAAGCGGACGGTCGATCAGCCGCGAGGTCAGCGTTTCCTTGTCGGACGGGCGTGCCTCGCGCTTCAGGAAGCCGCCGGGGATTTTGCCCGCGGCATAGGTCTTTTCCTGATAATGCACGGTCAGCGGAAAGAAATCCTGCCCCGGCTTGGCCTGTTTTGCGAAAGTGACATTGGCCATGACGGTGGTGTCGCCCAGCGTGGCAATGACCGAGCCGTCGGCCTGACGGGCAACCTTGCCCGTTTCCAGTGTCAGCGTCTCTTCGCCCCACTGGATCGATTTTTTGGTGATATTGAACATTCTCAGCGTATCCTCAAGGAAAGCGCCAGCCCTCTGGGCTTTCCGGGTTGCATGGCGGCCCCATTGCCGCCGACCCCAATCATCACGCATCACGCCGGGGTCAGTGCGTCACGTCTCAGATGCGCGGGGCCTTACAGGAAATGCGCCCATAAGAAAAGCGGGAAAGCCCGAGGCTCTCCCGCTTGTCAGCTTTCCGCGATGGGTTCAGTAGCGGTAATGCTCGGACTTGAACGGGCCTTCGACCGGCACACCAATATAGTCGGCCTGATCGCTGGCGAGTTCGGTCAGCTTCACCCCGATACGGTCCAGATGCAGCCGCGCGACCTTCTCATCCAGATGCTTGGGCAGGATGTAGACACCCGGCGCATACGCCTCACCCTTGGTCCACAGCTCGATCTGTGCCAGCACCTGATTGGTGAAGGACGCCGACATCACGAAGGACGGGTGGCCCGTGGCATTGCCGAGGTTCAGCAAACGGCCCTGGCTCAGCAGGATCATGCGATTGCCCGAGGGCATCTCGATCATGTCCACCTGATCCTTGATGTTGGTCCATTTGTGGTTCTTGAGCGCGGCAACCTGAATTTCATTGTCGAAATGGCCGATATTGCCGACAATCGCCATGTCCTTCATCTCGCGCATATGCTCGAGGCGGATGACATCCTTGTTGCCGGTGGTGGTGATGAAGATGTCGGCGGTTTTCACCACATCCTCCAGCGTTGTCACCTGATAGCCGTCCATCGCGGCCTGCAGCGCGCAGATCGGGTCGATCTCAGTCACGACCACGCGCGCCCCTGCACCCGAGAGCGAGGCCGCCGAACCCTTGCCGACATCGCCATAGCCGCAGACCACGGCGACCTTGCCCGCCAGCATCGTGTCGGTCGCGCGGCGGATACCATCAACAAGCGATTCCTTGCAGCCATACTTGTTATCGAATTTCGACTTGGTGACCGAGTCATTGACGTTGATCGCCGGGAAGGGCAGCAGGCCCTTCTTGTGCAACTCATAGAGGCGATGCACGCCAGTCGTGGTTTCCTCGGAAACGCCCTTGATCAGGTCACGTTGGCGCGTGAACCAGCCGGGGGTCGCGTCCAGCCGCTTGCGGATCTGGGCAAAGAGGAATTCCTCTTCCTCAGAGGTCGGCGTGGCGATCAGGTCGGTCTCCCCTGCCTCGACCCGCGCGCCAATCAGGATATAGAGCGTGGCATCCCCGCCGTCATCGAGGATCATGTTCGCGCCGTCCGCAAACTGGAAGATCTGATCGGTATAGGCCCAGTAATCCTCCAGCGTTTCACCCTTGATGGCGAAGACCGGCGTGCCGCCCTCGGCGATGGCTGCGGCGGCGTGGTCCTGAGTGGAGTAGATATTGCACGACGCCCAGCGCACATCAGCCCCCAGCGCCACCAGCGTCTCGATCAGCACGGCAGTCTGGATCGTCATGTGCAGCGACCCCGCGATCCGCGCGCCCTTGAGCGGCTTTGCTGCGCCGAACTCGGCGCGAAGCGCCATAAGACCGGGCATTTCGGTCTCGGCAATCGCAATTTCCTTGCGGCCAAACTCGGCCATCGCAATGTCGCGGATGATGTAGTCCTTGGGCATCTCCGGAGGCTCCTTGATGCGAATGAAGTTGCGGCGGCAGATAGCACCCACCCCCCAGACAGGCAAGGGTAGGCGGGCTTGCGCCGCTGACGGGCTTGTCATGTCGACGACGACACCTTTGCAGTTGTAGCCTATGGCATGATCAGCATATTCTGGACATGTGATGCAGGGCGGAACTATAGTGAGCAGATCGAGCCAGCGCAGATCGGGCCTCAAGGGGGCGCTCTCGACGGGGGCCTTTTTGCTGCTGTCGGCATTGCCCGCACAGGCGTTCGACGCGCTGAATTTCCGCTTTCAAGGCGACGCCCCAGAGCTGAAGACGGCGCTGGAACGCGCATCGCTTCTCAAGGCCGCGCGAGATGAAAACGTGGTGGACCCGTTCGAGGTTTTCACGATCGCCCGCGCCGAGTACGGGCAGTTGATCGGCATTTTCTACGAGGCGGGCTTCTTTGCGCCCGAGATCTCGGTCCGGATCGACGGGCGCGAGGCCGCAGATATTTCTCCGCTCGCCCCTCCAGAGCGGATCGGTGAGGTCATGGTTACACTGGCACCGGGAGCGCCGTTTGTCTTCGGGAATGCCCGTATGGGGCCGCTGGCAGCGGGCACCGAACTGCCCGCGGATTTCGCGCGCGGCGCACGCGCACGCAGCACAGTCATCCGGGACGCGGCGCAGGATGCCGTGGATGGTTGGCGCGACGAAGGGCACGCTCAGGCCGATGCGGTCGAGCAGGAGATTACCGCGCGCCATCCTGCGGGCGAGTTGGATGTTGATGTCCGGATCGTGCCTGGCCCGCGGCTGCGCTTCGGCCAGCTACGCCCCGACGGGCAGGAGCGCACCCGGACGGAGCGCGTCATCGCCATCGCTGGCCTGCCCACTGGCGAGGTCTTTTCCCCAAGCGAGGTTCAGCGCGCCGCCGACCGGCTGCGTCGCACCGGAACCTTTGCCTCGGTCGCATTGCGTGAGGCCGAAGAGGCCAACCCCGATGGCACGCTCGACATTAACGCTGCCGTGGTGGAAGCGCCACGGCGCCGGATCGGCGCAGGGATCGAGTTTGATACCGAGAGTGGCGGCAAGCTCTCGGCCTTCTGGCTGCATCGCAACCTTCTTGGCGGGGCAGAACGCTTCCGCGTGGAGGGCAAGATCGGAGGTCTGGGCGCAAGGACTGGCAATATCGATTACCGGCTGGCGACCGAGTTCTCGCGCCCCGCCACCTTCACCCCCGATACAACACTCAATCTCGGCGCTCTGATAGAGACCGAGCGCGAAAGTGATTTCGAAGCCCTGCAACTGCGACTGGATGCCGGGCTGGAGCACCGCTATAGCAACGAACTGACTTTCGGTGGCGGCATCGGCGTGCTGCTGGAACGCGCAGATTTCGGCCCCGGACTGGACACGCGCCGTGATTTCAGGCTGCTCTTGCTGCCGCTGCATGTGACATGGGACCGGCGCGACGACGAACGCACACCCACAAGCGGATTCTATATTCACAGCGACCTGACCCCGTTTCTCGGGGTCAGTGGCACCGATAGCGGCGCGCGCAGCCTGACCGACCTGCGCGCCTATCGCGGCTTTGGCGAAGATGACCGCGTCGTGCTGGCAGGTCGCGCCCAACTCGGCGCGGTGTTTGGAGCCAGCCTGGACCGCACCCCCCGAGATTTCCTGTTCCATTCAGGTGGCAGCGGAAGTGTGCGCGGCCAACCCTTCCGGTCCCTCGGGGTCACTTCGGGCGGCGCACGCTCGGGCGGGCGCGGGTTTGCCGCTGTTTCGGCAGAAGTCCGTGTGCGCACCACCGAGAACCTTGGTGTGGCAGCCTTTGCCGATGCGGGCTATGTGTCAGACGGCCCGTTCACGGGGGCATCGGACTGGCACGCCGGGGCGGGCCTTGGCATCCGGTATGACACCATCATCGGGCCGCTGAGGGTGGATTTGGGCTATCCTGTTGCGGGCACGACCGGGCGCGGCTTCCAGCTCTACCTCGGACTTGGACACGCATTCTGATGCGGGCGTGGGCAGTCTTTCACTGGGTCCTCTGCGCAGCCCTTGTCATGGCCACCATGGCCTCGGCGCAGGGATTTCTCGGCAATCTGTTTCCCGAACGTGAAGAAAGCGATGTCGGCTTCCTGACCCGGCTGTTGCAGGACAATCTTTCGGCGGCCGGGCGCGATGTGCGGATCACGGGCTTTCAGGGCGCGCTGTCTTCGCGCGCGACCTTCGATCAGCTGACCATTGCCGATGACGAGGGCGTGTGGCTACGGATCGAGGGCGCGGCGATGCAGTGGAACCGCTCGGCCCTGCTGCAACGCAGGATCGAGGTTGCCGAACTCTCTGCAAGTCGCGTCACCGTGCTGCGGCCACCCCAGACCGAACCGCGCGAAGAACTTGTGCCCCAGAGGCGATTCGAACTGCCGGAACTGCCGGTATCGGTGCGGCTCGATACCCTGCAGGTCGATGAGGTCGTGATCGGCGAGGCGCTTCTGGGCGAAGAAATCCGCGCACAGGTAGCGGGAACGGCGCGACTGGCAGATGGCGCGGGAAATGCACGGCTGCAAATCAACCGTCTGGGCGAGATTGCGGGCCGGTTCGAACTGGATGCAGGTTTCTCCAATGAGACCCGTGTCCTGCGGCTGGACCTTACGGCCGAAGAAGACCCTGACGGGCTGGCAGTAAGCCTGCTCGGCATCCCCGACAAGCCGTCGGTCAAACTCGACATTGCAGGTGAGGGGCCGATCGACACCTTCACCGCCGATATTGCGCTGGCAACCGGTGGCGAACCACGGGTTCTGGGCGAGTTCGAGTTGCAGACCGCGCGCCCCGGTGTCGCACAGGCCGTGCGGCTGGATCTGGGCGGCGACCTGCGCCCGCTCTTGCAGGCCGATTTCCATCCGTTCTTTGGTGCCGACAGCCGCTTTCAGGCGCAAGCGCAGAGATTCGAGGATGGACGGCTGACACTGGATGAACTGGATGTCCGGACAGAGAAACTGGCCCTGCGCGGGCAAATGGCCCTTGGCGCAGATGGTCTGCCCGAACTGATCAATCTGCACGGCGAAGTGGCCGCGCGTGATGGCAGCCGCGTGCTGTTGCCGGTCGCAGGCGCACGAACGAGCATCGAGCAGGCAGAGTTGCGGCTGGCTTTCGATGCCTCTGTCAACGAGGACTGGGAACTGGTGTTGGATCTGCTCGGGTTCGACAACGAGGAATTTCAGGTGGAATCGCTCTTCGTGAACGGGCTGGGACGGATCTCCTCTCAGGCGTTTGGCGAGGATGTCAATGTGATCGACGCGCTGATCGACTTTGCCGCGCTGGGTTTGCAGGCGCGCGACCCCGGCCTGAACGAGGCGCTCGGACCTGCGGTGAACGGCTCGCTGGCGCTTATCTGGCGCGACGGTCATCCCCTGCTGCTGCCCGGCTTCCAGCTTGAAGGGCGCGATTACGCGCTCAATGGCCGCGCCCGACTGGATGACGGCGTTGTTTTCGCCAATGTTCAATCCGAACTCCGTGACGTGGAACGGCTCTCGCAGCTGGCGGGGCGCCCGCTCTCTGGGGCAGTGCAGGCGCAGGTCGATGCGACACTTGGCCCGGAACGCGACCGCTTCTTCGTGGCCGCCGAGATTTCAGGGCAGGATCTGACGCTTGATCAGACCGAACTCGACCTGCTGCTTAAGGGGCAAAGCCAGATCACGGTCGATGCACATGGTGCAGGCGGGGTTGTGAACCTGCGCACCCTTGAGGCCACGGCCCGCACTCTGCGCGCCGATCTCTCCGGCACGGTCTCGGCCGAGGAACTCGACCTGTCCGGCGATATCGACTTTTCCGATCTCTCGGTGCTTGGCGGCGATTTCGGGGGCGCACTTGATGCTCAAGTCTCACTGCGCGGCGAAATCGAACGCGAGCGGCTTCGGGTCGATGCCGTGGGGCGCAACCTGACGGTCGGCCAGCCCGATGCTAACCGCCTGCTGCGCGGCGAAACTCGGCTGGCGCTGGCCGGCCAGCGCGACGGGCTGGCTTTTGACCTGACCGCGCTGGAACTGCACAACAGCGCGCTGCGGCTGGATAGCTCGGGGCGCTTCGATCCCGGCGCATCACAGCTGGAAGCTGATCTGAGCGTGCCCAGCCTTGCGGCGCTGCGGCCCGGTTTCGGCGGCAGTGTACAAAGCAGCCTGCGCCTGACCGAAGAGGGAGAGAGGCGACGCATCACATTGGACGCCACCGCGCAAAGCCTGCGCGTGGGGGCGGCACCGGTCGACACACTTCTGGCCGGGCGGCATGAGCTGAGCCTGCGCGCAACTCAGGACCCGGATGTAATCCTGCTCGAGTCGTTGCGCCTGACCGGGCCGCAACTGTCAGCGTCCGTTGCCGGTCGGATTGTCGACGGTCTTCCCGCGCTGGAACTTGAGGCACGGCTGGCCAATCTGGCCACACTGGTGCCGGGTATACCTGGCGCGGTCACGCTTGCGGGCACTGCGCGCGGGCAGACCGAGGGCTATGCGCTTGATCTGTCACTTGCCGGTCCAGCCGGTGCCCAAATGCAGGTATCGGGCAGCATCAGCAACGATCTGCAAGGCAACTTGCGTGCCGAGGGCAGCACTGATCTGGCCCTGATCAACCCACGCCTGGAGCCACGCTCAATTCAGGGGCCGGTGCGCTTTCAGGCCAGCCTGAACGGCCCGATGACCTTGAACTCCATCACCGGTACAGCAGAGGGCAGCGAGATAACTCTGGTCGCGCCACAACAGAACCTGCGTCTGACCGATATTACCGCGCAGGCGCAACTCGCAGGTGGACAGGCGTCAATCGACGTGAACGGCAATGCCGCGTCGGGCGGTCAGTTCGGGCTGGAGGGCAGCATAGGGTTAGGCAACCCGATCACCGGCGATCTGAGCGCTCAGCTCAACCGTTTGCGGATTATCGACCCACAACTTTTCGAGACCGAGGTTTCCGGCACTCTGGGTATTTCAGGCGTCTTGACGCGCGGCCCGTCCATCTCGGGCGATCTGACCCTTGACCGCACCGAATTGCGTATTCCGCGTGTCGGGCTGGCCAGCCGCGGCTATATTCCGCCCGATATCCGGCACCTTGGCGAACGACCGGCTTCACGTGTTACCCGCGACCGCGCAGGTATCTTCGCGGGCGAAACCCATGGCCGCACCCGCTTTCCGGCCTCGCTCGATATCAGCATTGACGCCCCCAGCCGGATTTTCATTCGCGGGCGCGGGCTTGATGCCGAGCTGGGTGGCAACCTGCGGCTGACCGGCACCACAGCCGATGTCATCCCCATCGGCCAGTTCGGACTGATCCGGGGGCGGCTGGACCTGCTGGGCAACCGCTTCACGCTGAACGAGGGGTTTGCCAGCCTGCAGGGCGAGCTTGTGCCCTTCGTGCGGCTTGTCGCCTCGACCGAGCGCGAGGGCGTGACCGCACGGATCGTGCTGCAGGGGCGCGCCGATTCGCCCGAGATTGTCTTCGAATCGAACCCCGAACTGCCGCAGGAAGAGATTGTCTCGCTGCTGCTCTTCGGTCGCGGTTTCGAGACGCTTTCACTCTTCCAGGCCGCGCAACTGGCCTCGTCACTCGCAACCCTGAGCGGGCGTGGCGAAGGGATCATGGAACGGTTGCGGCGCAATATCGGGCTTGATGATCTGGACGTGCGCACGGATGAAGACGGCGAAACCTCGGTCCGGTTGGGGCGCTACCTGACCGAGAATGTTTATACCGATGTCGAGGTCAATCCGCAGGGCAGCAACGAGGTCTCGATCAATATCGACCTTTCGCCTTCGCTGACCGCGCGGGGCCGGGTAGATAACGAAGGCCGCGCCAGTGTCGGCCTGTTCTTCGAACGCGACTACTGAAAGAGGGTTTCGGGCATGACAGATATGACAGGGCAGGTAGTGCTGATAACCGGCGCAAGCCGCGGGATCGGGGCCGAGGCCGCGCGCGCGTTTGCAAAGGCCGGGGCGCATGTCGGCATTGCCGCGCGCTCATCCGAGGCGCTTGAGGCGCTCGCGCAGGAGACAGGCGCCCTGCCGCTGACCTGCGATGTGGCCGATTTCGGGTCCGTGACCGAGGTCGTGGACCAGATGCGCACGCATTTTGGCAAGCTCGATATTCTGATCAACAATGCCGGCATCATCGAACCGATTGCGCTCTTGTCCGAGGCTGACCCCGACGCCTTCGGGGCGCTGATCGACATCAACCTCAAGGGCGTGTTCCACGGAATGCGCGCGGCGCTACCGGTCATGACGGCGCAGGGCGCAGGCACTATCATCACGGTCGGCTCGGGGGCGGCGCATAACCCGCTCGAGGGCTGGGGAGCCTATTGCGCGTCGAAATCCGCCGCATGGATGCTGACCCGCGTTGCCGATATCGAGGCGCGCGGGAGGGGCCTGCGGGTGATGAGCCTCTCACCGGGAACCGTGGCGACCGACATGCAGCGCACCATCCGAGACAGTGGCATCAACGCAGTCAGCCAGCTTGACTGGACGGCGCATATTCCACCCGATTGGCCTGCGCGCGCGCTGGTCTGGATGTGCACGCCTGATGCCGATGACTGGGTGGGCCGCGAGGTGTCATTGCGCGACGAAGGCATTCGCAAACGGCTGGGGCTGACCGGATGATCCGCGTTGAGGCGACCGACAGCGTCTGGACCCTGACGCTCGACCGTCCCGACAAGGCCAATTCCCTGACCGCCGCGATGCTGGAGGCGCTGATCAACGCGATCGATCAGGCCGAGAAGGCCGAAGCGCACGCCCTGATCCTGACAGGAAACGGGCGCGTCTTCAGTGCCGGTGCCGATCTGGACGAGGCGCGCGCGGGTCTGGCCACCTCGCCCTTGTGGGAAACGCTCTCGGGGCGGGTCGCGGCGCTGCCCTGCCTCAGCATCGCGGCTCTGAACGGCACGCTGGCCGGCGGGGCATTCGGCATGGCGCTGGCCTGTGACCTGCGGCTGGCGGTGCCGGGGGCGAAATTCTTCTACCCGGTCATGAAACTCGGTTTCCTGCCGCAGCCTTCGGACCCCACACGGCTTGCGGCGCTGGTCGGGCCTGCGCGGGCGAAGATGATCCTGATGGCAGGGGCGCGGGTGGAGGCCGAGGAAGCGTTGCGCTGGGGGCTGGTGGACCGGCTCTGCCCGGCAGAAGCGCTGCTTGGCGAGGCGCGCGCGCTTGCCAGTGACGCCGCCGGGGCCAGTGTCGCGCATGTGGCTGCGATCAAGGGTCTCATCCGCTGAACTAGGCTGTACCGGCTCGGGCAGAGGGGATAGACTGTACCTATGAAGCAGGTCTCGCGCCCCATCTTCGCGTTCTTCCTGGCCATGGTCATCGGGCTGGGCAGCCTGACCCATGCCCTGGCGCGGTATCAGGCGCAGGGGGCCGAGACGCTGGTCATCTGCACGGGCTACGGGCTTGTGCAGGTCACCATTGATGCCGACGGCAACAAGGTCGAGCATACGCTTCCCTGCCCGGACTGCCTGCCTGCGACTGCTGCGCTGCTGCCCGAGAGTGCCGGGCTCGGGCGTGCGGATCGGTTTGCAAGGCTTGCTCAGTGGCGCGATGTGCCACATCTGCGACCCTATCAGCGCGGGTTCTGGCCGCGCAGCCACGCGCCCCCTGTCCCTGTCTGATCCCGGACAACCGACATACATCAGACAAGGATAGCTGACATGAAACGTTTTCTTCTTCCGGCAGCTTTTGCTGCCAGTTTCGCAATGCCCGCAATCGCCTGTGACGGGCTCGAGATCGTCGATCCCTTTGCGCGCAGTTCAAGCGCCATGGCGCAGTCGGGCGCGGCCTTCATGGGGCTTGTCAACAAGGGCGATGCGGATTGCCAGATGATCGCCGCGCGCTCGGATGTCGCCCAAAGGGTCGAGTTGCACACCCATATCGAGGATGACCATGGCGTTATGCGCATGGTCGAGGTGGAAGGTGGCTTCACCATCCCGGCGGGCGGCGAGCACAGTCTTGAACGTGGTGGCGATCACATCATGTTCATGGGCCTGACCAATCCGTTTGAACAGGGCGATGAACTCGCTGTCACGCTTATCTTTGACGGCGACAGCGAGATGGATATCGTCATCCCGGTTGATCTCGAACGTATGCCAGCCCATGGGCACTCGCACGATCACTCGCATGGCCACGGTCACTCGCAGGACTGATTCTTGCGGGCACGGGGCTGCGCCAACGGCCCCGTGCCATCACAGAAGGCAACTCACATGAACAAACCGCCGCGCGTACTCTTTGTCTGCCTTGGCAATATCTGCCGCTCGCCGCTTGCGCATGGCGTGTTTCGCGCGCAGGCCGCGCGGGCCGGGCTGATGATTGAGGCAGACAGCGCCGGGACCGGTGGCTGGCACGCTGGCGACCCGCCCGACAGGCGCGCGCAGGCCATTGCACAGGCGCACGGCTATGACCTGTCAGACCTGCGCGCGCGTCAGGTGACGCGGGCCGATTTCGACCGCTTCGACCTGATCCTTGCCATGGACCGCAGCAATCTGCGTGACCTGCAGAGCCTGCGACCCGAAGGCGCGCGCGCCGAATTGCGGCTGTTCCTGCACCCTGCCCAAGACGATGTGCCGGACCCCTATTATGACGGGCGCTTCAGCCATGTTCTGGAACTGCTCGAACAGGGTGTCGAACGGCTGATTGCCGAATTGCAACGCGCGTGATCCCGTCGGGTCAGTCCGTGACCAGCATATACCCCGCCCCCCGCACGGTCTGCAGATGGCGCGGCACTTTCGGGTCGTGCTCGATCTTGCGGCGCAGACGGGTGATCTGCACATCGACGGCGCGCTCCTGCCCGACACTGCCGCCATGGGTAGCACGGTCGCGGCCCAGATGATCGACCAGAGCCTCGCGCGAGATCACCTCGCCGGGGTGTTGACAGAACAGCCGCATCAGCGTGGCCTCGGTCTGGGTCAGGCGCACCGGGGTGTCGCCGCGTTTGAGTTCGCCGCGTTCGATATCATAGCGCAAAGGCCCCATGACCAGCACCTGCGGCAGCACGGCGGTCGGCTCTCGCTGTGGATTGCGGCGCAGGATCGCCACGATCCGCAGCAACAACTCGCGCGGCTCGAAGGGCTTGGGCAGATAGTCATCCGCCCCGGCCTCGAAGCCTGCGATACGGTCTTCGGCCTCACCTTTCGCTGTCAGCAGCAGCACCGGCGCAGTGCCGCCCTCGGCCCGGATCTGGCGGGTCAGCACCATGCCATCCTCACCCGGCATCATCACGTCAAGCACGATCAGATCAAAGGCAAGCCCCTGCATCAGCCGCCGCGCCTGCGCGGCGTCGCGCGCGGTCGTGACCAGATACCCGTTACGCAGCAGATATTTCTGCAACAGCGTGCGGATACGGTCATCATCATCGACAACCAGAAGGTGGTATGTGGTCTCGAGACTCATTTGCGCCGGTCCTTCAGGCTGGCATACTGACCGCGGATCTCATCGTCCATCATCGCCTCGAGAACCTGCCGGAACCCGGCCACAGCCTGTGGACCGGCAGCGCGATAGGCGGCGCGCATCCGTTCGCGCTGCGCCTCGGAAAGCGCGCGCTCCAACTCGCACCCCGCTTCGGTCAGATAGAGGTTACGCTCGCGCCGATCGGTACGACCGACGCGGCTTTCCACAAGTCCGTCCTCAATCAATGTGCGCAGCACCCGATTCAGCGATTGCTTGGTCACGCCCAGAATCGCGAGCAGGTTGTTGACCGTCGTGCCGTGAGTGCGATTGATGAAATGCAACGCCCGGTGATGCGCACGACCGTATCCGTGCTCTTCAAGGATCCGGTCGGGATCGGCCGTAAAGCCGCGATAGGCGAAGAACATCGCTTCAATGCCCTTGCGCAATTGCTCGTCGGTCAGGAACAGCAGGTTCTCGCCGCCGATTGTGGTGCTGCTGCTCTGTGCCATCTCGTGCCTCCTGCTCGAAGGTATTTTATGTCAGCCTTGTTGACATTCCAAGTACGAATTGCTAGCGATTCGGGAAATTTGCGAAAGATCATGTCCCAGACAGGCCGGTCTTGCGCAATATCTGAAAACGCGGTTGAGAGGAGCAAGCATGGCCGGCGCGTATGATGACAGGGACGGACAGATCTGGATGGATGGCAAGCTCGTGCCCTGGCGCGAGGCGAATGTGCATATCCTGACCCATGCGCTGCACTACGCCTCTTCGGTCTTCGAGGGCGAGCGTTGCTATAGCGGCAAGATCTTCAAGAGCCGCGAGCATTCCGCGCGGCTACTGGAATCGGGGCAGCTGCTTGACATGCCCATCCCCTGGACAGTCGACCAGATCGAGGCGGCCAAGGCTGCGGTGCTGGAAGCGAATGGGCTGACCGATGCCTATCTGCGTGCGGTGGCATGGCGCGGCGCGGGCGAGGATATGGGCGTTGCGGCGCGACGCAATCCGGTGCGGCTGGCGATTGCCGCATGGGAATGGGGCGCTTACTACGGTGACGCAAAATGGCAGGGCGCGAAGCTCGATATCGCGAAATGGCGCCGCCCCTCGCCCGAGACGATCCCGACGGCGGCCAAGGCCGCCGGGCTCTACATGATCTGTACAATGTCCAAACACGCCGCCGAGGAAAAAGGCTGCTCGGACGCGCTGTTCATGGATTATCGCGGCTATGTCGCCGAGGCGACCGGGGCCAATGTGTTCTTCGTCAAGGATGGCGAGGTGCACACGCCTATCCCCGACGCGATCCTGAACGGCATTACCCGCCAGACGGTGATTGCGATGCTCAAGGACATGGGCATCACTGTGCATGAGCGCCACATCATGCCCGAGGAACTGGCCGGTTTCAGTGAATGCTGGCTGACCGGGACGGCGGCGGAAGTGACGCCTGTCGGCCAGATCGGGGAACACCATTTCCAGGTCGGGCAAATGACGCGCAAGGTTGCGGAAAGCTATGAAGCCCTGGTGCGGGCCTAACTCGGACCAGAGGGCGCGCGGGTGTCGCGCGCCCCGCTGCATATGACCCCGGTCCTCTGGTCCTTCCGCCGCTGCCCCTACGCGATGCGTGCCCGCCTTGCGATTGCGGCCAGTGGGGTCACGGTCTCGCTGCGCGAAATCGCCCTCCGCGACAAACCTGCGGATTTCCTCGCTGACTCGCCCTCTGCGACAGTGCCTTGCCTTGTCACAGGCGCAGGCGAGATCATTGACGAAAGCCTCGACATCATGCGCTGGGCCTTGGCGCAGCGCGACCCGGCGCGCTGGCTGGACATGCCCGCCGAGGGCGAGGACTGGATCGCGCGCTGTGACGGGCCCTTCAAACACGCGCTCGACCGGGTGAAATACGCAAGCCGCTATCCCGATACGGACCCGGCCCCGTATCACACAACGGCCTGTGCTTTCTGCGCCGATCTCGATTCGCAGATCGAGGGCTGGCTGTTCACGCGCCCGACACTCGCCGATATGGCCATGCTGCCCTTCCTGCGCCAGTTCGCCATGATCGACAAGCCGTGGTTCGACGCACAGCCCTGGCCGCAGCTGCATGGCTGGCTGGCGCGGTTTCTCGCCTCGTCGGATCTGGCTGCAATCATGAAGAAATACGCGCTCTGGACGCCCGGACAGCCTCAGGTCTCCTTTCCCTGACTCACCGCGTCACGGGTTCAGCCCCGCTGCGCGCGGATGACCGGGCGGAAGTCAGCACCGCGGCTGGCGTGATACTCCACTGCGCGGATCTCGAATCCGGCGTTGCTGATCGCAGCGCGGAGGTCAGCTTCGGAGAGCGCACCCATCCGTGGCGCGATGCGCACGAACCGCAGGAAGGGCAAGGCCAGCCGGATCAGGGGCGGCGCAGCGCGCAGGCAGACGGTCTTGCTTATAAAGACACCCCCCGGCCTGAGAACCTGGTGAATGGCGCGCAACGCGTCTTCGAGATCGGGCAAAAGATGCAGCAGATTGAACGCGAGCACCGTGTCAAACGGCCCGTCCGTCCCGAGCAGACTTGCGATGCTCGCCCTTTTCAGACGCAGTTGCGCGACAGGCGCGGCGTCCAGCCGCACTTTGGCAATCCCGATCATGCGGTCTGCATAATCCGTTGCCAGATAGTTGCGGCTAAGCGGCGCGAGCCGCAAGGCCGTCGTGCCCGTGCCTGCGCCCAGTTCCAGCACATCACGCCCGGTGACATGGGGCGCGCAGATCGCAAGACTTCGGGCAAAGCCCGCTTCATCGCGCAGGACCATGCGCGCATAGCGGGGTGCCAGCCAGTTCCAGTAGTTCACACCGGGGTCATTTGCCATCAGATCGCCATCCCCATGCGAAGCGTCTGGCCTCGGGTTCAAACACCTCTTCGTCCAGCGCCACCCCGCGCGAAATGGCACTGGCCTCGACCGCAGCGCGCAACGAACGGTTGCGGGCCATCAGGCGCTTGAAACGGGTCTCGTCCAGCGTGAACAGCGTGCAATGGGTGATCGCGCTGACCATGGCGCGGCGCGGCCTGCGGGTCAGCATCCCGATATGGCCGAAGAACTCGCCCCGGCCAAAGCGCAGCTTGTGGCCCTTGCGCTCCATCTCAACCGCACCCGAGGCGATGAAATAGACCCGCCGCGCGACTTCTCCCTTGCGGATCAGGATCGTGCCAGGTTCGACATGCAATGTGCGCAAGGCCCGGGCGAGTTGGCGGCGCTGGCGATCGCTCATGGATTCGAACAGCGGGAAGGCGCGCAGGAACGCATCACGCTGCAACGCGAAATCCAGCGGCGGGCGATGCTCGAGCTTGTTGCGTTGCGCGTTCAGGCGATTGAGCAGCGTCGTGTAAAGCTCGCGGCTGATCAGCCCGTCATCAAACAAAGTCTCGTATTCGCGCTCTTCCAGACGCAGCGAGGTGCGCCGGATGAAGCGGCGTTTGATCTCTTCGGCATAGCCAGGATACTGCAGTTGCAGACCATCCAGCGCGGCATCGGTTTCCTCTTCGCGCCGCCGCAGCGTTTCATGCAGCAAATCGGCCACGCGTCGGCCGTGAATGCGCCGGATCTTGGTATCGATATAGCTGTGCAGCTCACGCAGGATCAGCCGTTGATTGAGAAGGATCTCGAACCGTTCGGCGGTCATCTGTTCCAGCGGGCCGGACCAGTGCAGCCGGTTGTGCAGCCAGACCGCCATCCGATAGGCGCGACTGTAGCCCAGAACCCGCCGTGCCGCCATGCGGTAATCGTTCCGCCCCCCGCCGCGTGTCTGCTCTATCAACCGATCGACATCACCCAGCATCCGATCGACCAGCCGCATGGAGAAGATCTGTTGGCGGAAATTTTCGATGATTAGATCGCGCTCGCGCCCGGCCAACGCCACCAGCCCCAGCGTGATCCGCTCACGATCCGGGATTTCCTCGGCGGTCTCGGCCAGATCCACAGCCGTATCAAGGCGCTGGGCAAACCGCTTGGCCTCGGACCGGATGACCTCTTTGGGCAATTGATAATCGCGCATCGTCTCGGCGATGTCCTCGCGGACATTCTGCAGCGCGACCGCGATGACCTGATGCGACAGCGCCTGATCCAGTCGCGGTAGCCGGTCAAGACCCAGCCGCGCGATGACAAGGCGCAGCGTCGCGCCCTGCACCAGCAATGTGAAAAGCGTGAATCCGGTGGCCAGAATCCCCACCTCGCGCTTGATGGCGGGCGGTACCAGCGCGCTTTCCGTCACCGCCAGCGCCAGCGCCAGTGTCACCGCACCGCGCAACCCGCCCCAAAGGATCGCGGCGCGATATGTCGGCTCGACCGCTGGTGACAGGCGCAACTGCGCCAGCAGCGGCAGCATCCCCCACAAGATGACCGCCCGCGCGGCAAAAGCAGCAAGCACGATGACACCGATCAGATACAGATCACTCAGCCGCAGATCACCCATCAGGCGCGGGATCAGAAGGGCGGCCAGAATGAAGATCAGCCCGCCCGCCCAATAGGCCAGCACTTCCCAGACCTCGCGCAGATAGCTCCAGCTTGGCGGGGTCAGCCGCCCCGGCCCGATCAGATTCAGGGTCAGCCCAGCCGTGACCACGGCAATCACGCCCGAGGTCTGCAGCACTTGCTCGGCGATGATATAGGTCAGGTAGGGCAGCGCCACGCTGATCGAGACCTGCGCGCGCGGAAAGGTGGGGATCACGGCCATCAGTGCCGTAGCCACGCGCGCCAGCACCAGCCCCAGCCCGACCCCGCCAAGGAGGAGCCATGGAAAGATGACCAGCGCCTCACGCAAGGACGGGTCGGGCACACCAAGCTGGACGAAAGTCAGGAAAAAGCCGAATAACGCAATGGCCGCCGCGTCATTGAGCAACGATTCGCCTTCGACGATCCGGGTCAGACGCTGCGGGGCGGCGATGTTGCGGAAAATGCTAACCACAGCCGAAGGGTCGGTGGTCGAGACGATGGCTCCTATCAGGAGACAGGCCACCAACGGCAAGGTGGTGAACGGCGTCAGCGCATAGCCGATCACCGCCGTGGCCACCACCACCGCGCCGACAGCCATCACCAGAATCGGCACCCAGTCATCCAGCATCCGGCGGGCATTGACCATCAGCGCCACCTGAAACAGCAGCGTAGGCAGCAGCACATATAGAAAGATGTTCGACCGGATCGGCAGCTCGACAAAGCGCCGCACCATGGGGTTGAGCGCATCGCCGAGATCACTCGACAATAGCGTGAGCGCCCCTGCACCAATGATCGCACCGACCACGGCAAGGCTCACGGTAAAGGGCAGGCGCAACCGCTCGGAAAGCGGTTCACATATACCGATCACGATAAAGAGGATCGCCAGAGCCGCGACCAGAGCGATAATATCCATGGCGCAACTATAGGCAGGAAATCACGGCTGCAGAACGGCCTGACCGTGCTTTTTTCGTGAGATGGCGTTTATTCTGCCGCCAGCGGCAGCACCGGCGCCGCACCGCCCCCGATTCGGGCAAGTCTGGCAACGATACCGTCCATAAGCGTCTGGAACTGCGCGAATCCGGCACTTGGTTCGACCCTGCGTTCATCCATGTAGAGGCTACGGTCTATCTCGATCTGGATCGCATGCTGCCCGATCGAGGGCATGCCATATCGTTGCGCGATATAGGCCCCGGCAAAGGGTGAATTGCGCGCGACGCGCAGCCCGGCATCGGAAAACACCCGCGCCACGGCCTCGCTGATCTCGGGGCGCGCGGCGGCCCCGAAACGGTCGCCCAGCACGATATCGGGGCGCAGCGTGGTGTGCTGGCCATTCATGCTGACGGCATCACGCGGCATGGAATGCATGTCCAGCAGGATTGCATGCCCGAACTTCTGGCGCTGCGCATCCATCACCTCGGTCAGCTTGTCGTGATAGGGTTGCCAGTATCGGCTTAGGCGCTCATTGGCCTCGGACCGGGAGATCTTGCCGCGATAGATCGCGCGACCGCCGGCAACGACACGCGGGATCACCCCCAGACCCGAAGCAATCCGCGGATTGAGCCCGCGCGCGGAAACCCCGGCAATCAGCGCAGGGTCAAGTTCCGAGGCAGCGCGGTTGAAATCGACATAGGCGCGCGGCACACGCCCTGTCAGAACAGGCGCCCCCGCTGAAGGGGCCTGACGCAGAAAAAAATCCACAAAGGCATCTTCCGACGAGCGCAATGTCCGTCGGTCAAGCATTGCATTTGCCAGAAACTCGGCCGGATAGTCGCGCCCACTATGCGGCGAGGCAAAGACCACAGCGCTGGTGGGTATCTCTGGGGTGTGAAAGTCGTAAGCGTGCATTCTGGCCTATCTTTTTTTTCAGGTATAGCGCAGTAACTCGCGATTGCAAAAGCTCTTGATCATGGCGGCGACTCTATTTATAGACCGGGCCAATGACGCGGTCGTGGCCCGCGTCCCTTTTCGTTTGGGGACCAGTCACGAGTTGCTCAGGGCGCGTAGCTCAGTGGTAGAGCACTACGTTGACATCGTAGGGGTCACAAGTTCGAACCTTGTCGTGCCCACCATTCACCCCCTGTCCCGAGGCAGGACTTGTATTCAGGGCGCGCTTGCGCCGCGAGGTAGGAGAAGGCCGATGAAGGTCAGAAATTCGCTCCGGTCGCTGAAGCAGCGCCACCGCGATTGTCAGATCGTGCGCCGCAAGGGCCGGGTCTATGTGATCAACAAGACGCAAAAGAAGTTCAAGGCCCGTCAGGGCTGAGGCGCTTTTCGTCGCGAAGATTCGCCGCTCCGGGCTCTCCCGGAGCGGCTTTTCTTTTGGTGCGCTGAAAAAGCGCCCGGTTGCCGTATTTTCTTGCCGGAAATACTCGATTTCCACAGCGGGACACAGCGTAACGCCTGAGGAATTGGCCCTCAGAGCGACCCAGGCGCGCGGGCCTTCGCCCCCGCGACAGCGCTTGCGGGATGCAGAGTCGGGCTTTTGTCAGATTACGGCTTCTCAACGTGCATCTACACGGTTTCCTCCCCACGAGGAATGAAACCACGTCCGTTCAGCACGAATATGCGAAACCAGAACAGTCAATCTCGCCCTGCATGGGACATTTTTCTGTATTTTATTGTGAAGTGGACTAAATTTACCTTTTCTTCCCGGCATTCTTCCACTTTTGGGACTAATATTCTACCTTTGCTGCAACAAAGGGGTGTCCCATGCAGCATTTTCCGATCTATCTGAATCTTGCGAATCGTCATGTCCTGCTGGCTGGCTCGGGTGAGGTCGCGTTAGCCAAGCTTCGCCTGCTGGCACGAACGCCCGCGCGGGTGACACTCTTCGCGCCAGAGCCCGAGGCCGCGCTCGCCGCTTTCGCGACCGATGTCGGGGCAAAGCTGCTGCCGCGCGCGCTGCAGGCACAGGATCTGCAGGATGCCGCGCTGGTCTATGCGGCGACAGCCGATGCGCAGGAAGATGCACGCATCGCCGGTCTCGCCCGCGCAGCGGGCGCCCTGCTCAATATCGTCGACAATCTCGACGGCAGCGACTTCATCACCCCCGCCATTGTGGACCGCGCCCCGGTGACAGTGGCCATCGGCACCGAAGGTGCCGCTCCCGTTCTGGCCCGCGCGATCAAGACCGATCTCGAGAACCGCCTGCCCGAAGGGCTGGGCACGCTTGCTCGCGCGGGCAAGTTGTTCCGCCACGCCGCCGAGGCCCTGCCCTATGGCCGCCCGCGCCGTGATTTCTGGGCCGAATACTATTTCCGCACTGGCCCGCAGGTGCTCGACGCCGCCGGGTCGGAACTGCTCGACCATGCGCTCGAGGCGCTGCTGCAGGCGCATCTCGCGCGCGAACCGGGCGCGGGCCGGGTGGATCTGGTCGGTGCCGGTCCCGGCGCGGCCGATCTTATGACGCTGCGCGCGCGCAAGCTGCTCGATCAGGCCGATGTGGTCATCCATGATGGCCTGGTGCCGCAGGGCATTCTGGAGCTTGCCCGCCGCGAGGCCGAATTCATCCCGGTCGGCAAGCAGGGCTTCGGCCCCTCGACCCCGCAGGACGAAATCATCCGCCTGATGATCACCCACGCGCAGGCGGGCGCACGGGTGGTGCGGCTCAAGGGCGGTGATCCGGCGATTTTCGGGCGGCTGGATGAAGAGACCGAGGCGCTGAGCGCTGCCGGAATCGACTGGGCCGTGACGCCGGGCATCACGGCGGCCAGCGCCGCCGCCGCCAGCATCGGGGCAAGCCTCACCCGGCGCGGGCGTAATCAGGCACTGCATCTGCTGACCGCGCAGGATGTGGACGGGCTGGCCGAACAGGACTGGAAGACCCTCGCCCTGCCGGACTCGGTCGCGGCAGTCTATATGGGCAAGCGCGCGGCGCGGTTCCTGCAGGGGCGTCTGCTGATGCATGGCGCGGACCCGGCAACGCCGGTGACCGTGGTCGCCAATGCCAGCCGCCCCGACCAGCGCATCCTGCCGCTGACGCTCGAGTCGCTCGCCGTCGACATGGCCGAAACGGCTGTCGAGGGGCCTGCGATCCTGCTTCTGGGCCTCGCGCCCGCTGCTGCATGCGCCGAACTGCCGCAGCTTCTGGCGGAGTTGGGCTGATGCGCACAGGGCTTGTCATCACGGCGAATGCGCTGCTGGAAGGCGATGTCATCTGGGTGACGTCCGACAACGCGCTGACTCGCGACCTGTCGCAGGCGCAGGTCTTCACCGATCGCGCCGAGGCCGAAGCCGCACTGGCAGAGGCCAGCGCGCGCACGGGTGAGATCGTCGGGGCCTATCTGGCCGATATCCGGCTGACCCAGGAAGGCCCTGCCCCCGCTCATTTCCGCGAAGCGTTCCGCACGCGCGGCCCATCCAATTACCGCCACGGCAAACAGGCCGAGACAGGGACGACCGTCTGATGTATCGCTATTCCGAGTTCGACCATGCGTTCCTCGCCGAGCGCAACCGCCAGTTCCGCGCGCAGGTCGCGCGCCGAATCGACGGCAGCCTGACCGAGGACGAATTCCGCCCGCTGCGGCTGATGAACGGGCTTTATCTGCAGCTTCACGCCTATATGCTGCGTGTGGCCATCCCCTATGGCACACTGAGTGCGCCGCAATTGCGCAAGCTGGCCGAGATATCCGAACGCTGGGACAAGGGGTACGGGCATTTTACCACGCGCCAGAACATCCAGTTCAACTGGCCCAAACTGCCCGATGTGCCCGACATGCTCGATGCGCTGGCCGAGGTCGGGCTGCACGCCATCCAGACCAGCGGCAACACGATCCGCAATGTCACCTCGGATCATTTCGCCGGGGCCGCTGCCGATGAGATCGAAGACCCCCGCCCCTATGCCGAGTTGATTCGTCAGTGGTCTACCGACCACCCCGAATTCCAGTTCCTGCCGCGCAAGTTCAAGATCGCGATCACCGGCAGCCCGAATGACCGCGTGGTCACGCGCGCGCATGATATCGGGCTGCGGATGGTGGCACGCGATGGCGTGCCGGGGTTCGAGGTGATTGTCGGCGGGGGCCTCGGGCGCACGCCGATGATCGGGCAGGTGATCCGCGATTTCCTGCCGGTCGCAGATCTGCTGCCCTATCTCGAAGCGATTGTTGCAACCTATAACCTGCTCGGGCGGCGCGACAACAAATACAAGGCGCGGATCAAAATCACCGTCCATGAAACCGGAATCGACACCATCCGCGAGATGGTCGAGGCGCGCTTTGCCGAAATCGCGCCCGAGTTCGACCAGACCGCGACCGAGGCAACGCTTGATACATTGCGTGCCATGTTCGCGCCCCCGCCGCTGAACCCGCGCGATTCCGCCACCTATGAGGCCGCCCGCGCGCGCGACCGCCTGTTCCGCGCCTGGGCCGATACCAATCTGACCCCGCATCGCGTGGCGGGCTATGCCATCGTCACGATCAGCCTCAAGGCGCATGGCCAGACACCCGGCGACGCCACTGCCGAACAGATGCGCGCGGTCGCCGATCTGGCCGAACGCTACGGCCAGGACGAGATCCGCGTCAGCCACATGCAGAACCTCGTCCTGCCGCATGTCGCGCTCGATGATCTGCCCGCACTCTACGCAGCTTTGCGTGCGCAGGGGCTGGCCACCGCCAATGTCGGACTGGCCAGTGACATCATCGCCTGCCCCGGCATGGATTACTGCGCTCTGGCCACCGCCCGCTCGATCCCGGTCGCGCAGCAGATTGCGGCGCTTGTGGGCGCGCTCGATATCGAGCAGGAGCTTGGCCCGGTACAGATCAAGATCTCGGGTTGCATCAATGCCTGCGGGCATCATCATGTCGGCGATATCGGCATTCTGGGCCTCGACCGGGCAGGGGTGGAGAATTACCAGATCACCCTTGGCGGCAATGCGACCGAAGAGGCGCGCATCGGTTCGCGCATGGGTCCGGGCTTTGCCTATGACCAGATCGTGCCCGCCATCGAGCGGCTGCTCGTTGCCTATCTCGAGCTGCGGCTGGAGCCTGCCGAGACCTTCGCGCAGACAGTGAAGCGGCTGGGACTCACCCCCTTCAAGACCGCGCTTTACGAGACGGAGGCACAGGATGCCGCGTGATCTGAACAAGCTGCATGACCTCGACCGGCTCAATGCCCGGTTCGAGAGTGACCCCACAGGCGCCATCCGCTACGCAGTGAATGGCCCGTTCGGGCCGACGGCGCTGGTCTCGAGCTTCGGGGCGGAATCGGTCGTGCTGTTGCACATGGTCGCGCAGATCGACCGCAACCTGCCGATCATCTTCATCGACACGCTGCTGTTGTTCCCCGAGACCATCGCCTATCAGGAAACGCTGGTCGCGCAGTTGGGCTTCACCGATCTGCGCCGCACCCGGCCCGACCGGGAGGAGATGTTTCTGCAGGACCCCGAGGTTTCGCTGAACGTCTCCGACCCCGATGCCTGCTGCGCCCTGCGCAAGGCGCGTCCGCTGGAGCGGGCGCTGGCCCCATTTGAAAGCTGGATCAGCGGACGCAAGCGTTTCCAGAGCGATACGCGCGCGCAACTTCAGGTCTTCGAGCCCGACCCGCTGACAGGCCGGATCAAGATCAACCCGCTGGCAGGGTTCAGCGCAGAGGATCTGCGCGCCTATATGGACCGCCACGCGCTGCCGCGTCATCCGCTGGTGGCGCAGGGCTATCGCTCCATCGGCTGCACGCCCTGCACACGGCCCGTGGCTTCCGATGAAGACCCGCGCGCGGGGCGCTGGCCGGGACAGAACAAGGTCGAATGCGGCATACATCTGGCCAATGGGCAGGTCTTGCGGAGGGCGTCATGAGCGTGATTGTCACCGATAGCGGCTTTGGCCCGGATATTGCCGCCAACTGGACCGAGCTTGCCCCCGATACACCCCCCGAGGCGCTGCCCGAGATTGCGCGCAAGGCACAGGCGATCCGCATTGCCTTTCCCGGCTTCGCAGACGGGCGCGGTTTCACCCTCGCCGCCAGCCTGCGCCGCGCGGGCTTTGCCGGGCGGTTGCGCGCGGCTGGGCATGTGCTGGCCGATCAATACGCCATGGCACGGCGCGCGGGGTTCGACGAGGTCGAGATTTCGGACGCGCTCGCCGCGCGCCAGCCCGAGGCACAATGGCGCGCGCGGGCCGACTGGCAGGCGCATGACTACCGGGCCGGGCTGCGGCGGCGGGCCGGGTAGCCGGGTTTTCAGCGCGGGACAGGTCGGCCACCATGGGCACCGCCTTGCGACCAGGAAAGCCTGGACGCGATTGCGGTGAGGCCGGAAACCACCCGACTCGCCGTCTGCATTGATCCGTATCAAGGCGCGCACTGTGCTCTGGCGGCTAGAACCCGCCAGCATACGGACCGCGCTGCCGACCTGTCATCCCACAGGCGCCGTAGCCCGGAGGGAGGACCATATGACCCAGACCCAACCGCATGTCATTCCGTTCGACGCGCTCGACCGCAGCAAGGTGGCGCTGGTCGGCGGCAAGAATGCCTCGCTTGGCGAAATGGTCTGCCATCTCGGTGCCAAGGGCGTGGATGTGCCCCCCGGCTTTGCCACCAGTTCGGGCGCTTACTGGGCCTTTGTCGATGCCAACGGGCTGCGCGACGTGATCGCCGATGCGCTGGCGCGGATGCATGACGGCAAGGCCAGCCTCGCCGAGACCGGCACTGCGCTCCGCGCCGCCTTCCGGCAGGGCGACTGGCCCGAGGATGTGGCGCAGGCGATCCGCGATGCCTATGCCACGCTCTGCGAGCAGACCGGACGCGCGCAGGCCGATGTCGCCGTGCGCTCATCCGCCACGGCCGAAGATCTGCCCGATGCCAGCTTCGCCGGTCAGCAGGAGACCTTTCTGAATATCCGCGGCCCCGAGGCACTGCTCGATGCCTGCCGCAACTGCTTCGCGTCGCTCTTTACTGACCGCGCGATCAGCTATCGCGAGGCCAAGGGGTTCGAGCATCTCAAGGTCGCGCTCTCGGTGGGCGTGCAACTGATGGCGCGCGCGGACAAGGGCGGGTCGGGCACGATGTTCTCGATCGACACCGAAACGGGTTTCGACAAGGTCGTGGTCATCGATGCCGCCTGGGGTCTGGGCGAAACGGTCGTGCAGGGCACAGTCGAGCCGGACGAATACAAGGTGTTCAAGCCGCTTCTGACTGATGCGGCGCTGTGCCCGATTGTCGAGAAGCGGCGCGGGGCCAAGGCACAGAAGATGATCTATGCCCGTGCCGAGGGGGGGCAGCAGGCCACCCGCGTCGTGCCCACCTCCAAGGCCGAGCGCGCCGGGTTCGTGCTGGAAGACACCGAGATCCTGCAACTTGCGCGCTGGGCCTGCGTGATCGAAGAGCATTACGGCTGCCCGATGGATATCGAATGGGCCAAGGATGGCGACACGGGCGCGATCTATATCGTGCAGGCCCGCCCCGAGACCGTGCAATCGCGACGCGAGGCCGGGGCATATCGCAGCTATTCGGTGCATGATGCCGGGCGCAAGCTGGTAACAGGGCTCAGCATCGGCGATGCCGCCGTGGCCGGGCCGGTCTGCATTCTCGACAGCCCCGCCGAGATCGACCGTTTCATCGATGGCGCGGTCCTTGTCACCTCGAATACCGACCCCGACTGGGTGCCGATCATGAAACGCGCCGCCGCCATCGTGACCGACCGGGGCGGGCGCACCAGTCACGCCGCCATCGTCAGCCGCGAGCTGGGCCTGCCCGCCATCGTGGGCACGGGCAACGCCACTGAAATCCTGCATGACGAGCAGGAGGTGACGGTCTCCTGCGCCGAGGGTGACGAGGGTTTCGTCTATGATGGCGTGGCCGAGATTCGCGAGGAAATGCTCGACCCCTCTGCCGTGCCCGAGACGCGCACCAGAGTCATGCTCAACCTCGCCAACCCGGCGGCGGCCTTTCGCTGGTGGCGGCTGCCCGCTGAAGGGGTCGGGCTGGCGCGAATGGAATTCGTCATCAACAACCATATCCGCGTGCACCCGATGGCGCTTGTGCAGTTCGACCGGCTGACCGATGCGCAGGCGCGCGCCGAGATCCAGGAGATCACGGCAGGCTATGATGACAAGACCGAGTTCTTTGTCGACCAGCTTTCGCGCGGGCTGGCGCGGATTGCCGCGGCCCAGTATCCGCACCCTGTCATCGTGCGGATGAGCGATTTCAAGACCAATGAGTATGCGGGGCTGATCGGAGGAGCCGGGTTTGAGCCGGCCGAGGAAAACCCGATGATCGGGTTTCGCGGTGCTTCGCGCTACACCTCTCCACGCTACCGGCCCGGGTTCGAGCTGGAATGCAAGGCGATCCGGCGGTTGCGCGAGGAGATGGGCTTTTCCAATGTCGTGGTGATGATCCCCTTCTGCCGCTCGGTGAGCGAGGCCGACCGCGTGCTCGAGGTGATGGCCGAACAGGGGCTCCGGCGCGGCGAGAACGGGCTGGAGGTCTATGTCATGGCCGAGGTCCCCTCGAACGTGATCCTCGCGCCGGCTTTCGCCGAGCGCTTCGACGGGTTCTCCATCGGATCGAATGACCTTACCCAGCTTACCCTTGGCGTGGACCGCGACTCGGATGAACTGGCAGAACTGTTTGATGAACAAGATGCAGCGGTGAAATGGATGATCGGCCATGTCATCGAGGCCGCGCATCAGGCCGGGGCCAAGATCGGACTGTGCGGACAGGGGCCGAGCGATCACCCGGAATTCGCCCGCTTTCTTGTGGAATGCGGGATCGACACGATCTCGGTCACGCCCGACAGCTTCATCCGGGTCAAGCATCAGGTGGCCAGCGCCGAAGGGAACGCGGGTCAGGATTGACCCCTGCTGTCCTGCCACGGAATGACCCGCTGCACCGATCCTGCACCAAATGGTCGGATTGCTAGCGCGATTGCGCCATATTTTCACCGTGATCCAGGCGCATAAACGGGGGCTCACCCACCCCCTGCGTATCTTTTGCGCCGGGAACCAATCAGGTCAAGGCGCAGCATGACTATGCGAGACATATGCGCAGTATCCCGCGGGTTCCAGCCTGTCGCATATCGCACGCCGCGAGGCGGGTCTCGACTGCGCGCGCAACCACAGGATAGTCGCACGATGACGCTTCAGAGATTCACGGTCGATGCCTTCGCCCGCCCTCTCTTTTCTGACCGCGTGGCCATGGCCTGGGCCGATCCGCGCGCGCCCATGCCGCGGATGATGGGCGACGAGGTGCTGGCAATCGAGAATGTCACCCCGGCCCGCGCCCGCGAATTCGGCGCCGGACGACTGGCGGCACGCCGGGCGATGGAAGAGCTTGGCCATATTCCCCGCCCCGTGCTGCAGGGGACAGACCATGCGCCGGTCTGGCCGCCGGGCCTGACCGGCTCAATCACCCATTCCGAGCGCGACTGCCTCGCCGTGGTCTCTGACGACCCGGAAATCCGGGCGCTTGGCCTGGTGATCGAACCCGCGACCCCGCTGGAGCCGCCGCACTGGCACGATATCTGCACTGCCGCCGAAATGCGCTGGCTCGCCTCGCTCGGGCCATCGCAGCGCGGTCATTTCGCAAGGCTCATTCGTTGTGCCAAGGGTGCTGTATTCAAGGCGGACTACACGCTCACACCTTGCAGGCTCGACCATCAGGCCATGACACTGAGTTTCGATCTGGGCAGTGGCGAGTTTATGGCGCGGACCCAGTCTGGCGCATCGACCATCACTGGTAGATTCGCCATCCTCTCGGACAATTTCGTGACCGCCGTTGAACTGCCTGCCCATGTATGATTCGCGTTTCTGCAGCGGCTGTGCGCGCGCATGTCCAATGCACCACCGTCAGTCATGGCAGAACAACGCCCATCACTGGTATGGCGAAAAGGAAGTTACGCAATATCTGACCGGGGCTTTGCGCAAAATGTGACAATTCGTCCAAACCCCCGAAACTAGTAGAAAACAGGCCCTGTTTTGCGGTACTATAGCAGGGTCACTTCGAGGCAAGATCGCGCCAGCCTTACCTTAAGATCGGGCAACAAGCCCGGCATCGGCAGGCGCACGAGACAGCAATACAGAGGCATCATGAAACAGTTTTTCCTTGCATCCGCGACCGTCCTGCTTGTGTCGCCGCTCTTTCCTGCCGCAGCCGTCGCAGGCCCGATCGAGACAGCCTGCCTGCGTTCGGACCGCCCGCAGGCGACGCGGGCGATGTGTCGCTGCATCGGATCAGTGGCCCAGCGCACGCTGACCCGCGCCGAACAGCGCCGCGCCGCGGCCTTTTTCCGCGACCCGCAACTGGCGCAAGATGTGCGCATGTCGAAAAGCGCGCGCGATAACGAGTTCTGGGGCCGGTACCGCGAATTCGGGGCTGCCGCTGAACGGACCTGCGCGCCACGCTGAAGACCAGTCACGAATGAAAAAGGGGCGCGGCCATGGCCACGCCCCTTTTTCATGCCCACCAATCTTCCGAAACACATGCGGGAAACTTGACCTGCCCGGACGCCCCTACCCCTGTTCAGGCACCAGAATCTCGCGCTTGCCGACATGGTTGGCCGGGGTGACAAGCCCTTCATCTTCCATTTGCTCGACCAGGCGCGCGGCCTTGTTATAGCCGATACCCAGCTTGCGCTGGATATAGCTGGTCGAGCATTTGCGGTCCTGAATGACGACCTGCACCGCCTGATCGTAGAGCGCATCCTCGCCATTGGTGTTGCCGCCAAGCCCCAGCACGGCATCGATATCAGCTTCCTTGTCGGATTCCGGCCCGTCAACCACGCCCGACTTGTAATCGGGCGGGCCAAAGCTCTTGAGGTGGTTGACGACTTCCTCGACTTCTTCATCGCTGACAAAGGGGCCGTGGATACGGCTGACGCGGCCACCGCCCGCCATGTAGAGCATGTCACCCATGCCCAGAAGCTGCTCGGCCCCCTGCTCGCCCAGAATGGTGCGCGAGTCGATCTTGGAGGTGACCTGAAAGCTGATCCGCGTCGGGAAATTCGCCTTGATCGTGCCGGTGATCACATCGACCGAGGGGCGCTGCGTGGCCATGATCAGGTGAATTCCGCTCGCCCGCGCCATCTGCGCCAGCCGTTGAATACAGGCCTCGATCTCCTTGCCCGCGACCATCATCAGATCGGCCATCTCATCCACGACCACCACAATGAAGGGCAGGAGTTCGGGTGCGAATTCTTCCGATTCAAACACAGGATCGCCGGTTTCGTCGTCAAAGCCGGTCTGGATCGTGCGCTTGAACATCTCGCCCTTGTCCAGCGCCTCGCGCACGCGGCCATTATAGCCCTCGATATTGCGCACGCCCATCTTGGACATCTTGCGGTAGCGGTCTTCCATCTCGCCTACGACCCATTTCAGCGCCACAACGGCCTTTTTCGGATCGGTCACAACCGGGCTGAGCAGATGCGGGATCCCGTCATAGACACTCAGTTCCAGCATCTTGGGGTCGATCATGATCATGCGGCATTCTTCGGGCGGCAGGCGATACAAGAGTGACAGGATCATGGTGTTGATCGCAACCGACTTGCCCGAACCTGTGGTGCCTGCAATCAGCAGATGCGGCATCTTGGCGAGGTTTGCGACGATCGGCTCGCCATCGATACCCTTGCCCAGCGCCAGCGGCAGGCGCATGTTGCTATCGCCATAGTCGCGCGCCGAGAGGATCTCGCGCAGCACCACCTTTTCACGATGCGCATTTGGCAATTCGATACCAATGATCGAACGCCCCGGCACGGTCGAGACCCGCGCGGACAGCGCCGACATCGAGCGCGCGATATCATCGGCCAGCCCGATCACGCGGCTGGCCTTCAGCCCCGGTGCAGGCTCAAGCTCGTATTGCGTGACCACCGGGCCGGGGCGCACACTGACGATCTCGCCGCGCACCCCGTAATCGTCCAGCACGGCTTCGAGCATCCGGGCGTTCTCTTCCAGCGCCTCGTCGCTCAGCGTGAAACGCTGCACTTCGGAGGGGTTCTCCAGCAGCGAGAGCGGGGGCAATTCGAACGCTACTTCCTCGGGCTCGAAACGGAAGGAGGGTTCGGCCTCTTCCCGCGCGCGGCGCGAAGGCTGTGGCTTGCGTGCCGCTGTGTTTACCACGCGACGTTGCAGGACATGGCCGCTGCGGGGCGACTGCAGGGGCGGCTGAATCTCGCTCTGCGGCGCATCCTCTGTATCGGTCGCCGCCGCG
Source organism: Paracoccaceae bacterium (assembly GCA_007116575.1). Classification (GTDB taxonomy): domain Bacteria; phylum Pseudomonadota; class Alphaproteobacteria; order Rhodobacterales; family Rhodobacteraceae; genus Roseinatronobacter. The sequence goes on along the minus strand of SKIF01000010.1, from coordinate 41,749 downwards.
CGCATTTGTGGCGCGGGCCGGGTGGCCAGCATCCAGTCGGGCAAAGGAGCCTCCGGGGCCGGGGCCGGGAATTGCGCTGTGATCTGCAGCGCTTGAGATGGCGTCGGCGCTGCAGGTTGCTCAGGCTGCCGCGCTGCCCGCAATGGCGGCTCGGCCATCGGTGCCCGCGCTTGTCTGGCCTGCAATACGGGTTTCTGGCTCTTGCGATTTCGGATCGCATCGGCAATGCGCGAGCGGATCCGCGCCTCGCCCACAGGCTCGGCCTGCATCGCGGCTACTGACAGCGGCGGCTCGATCAACTCGCCACGCAGATCGGGTGCCAGAGACTCGGCTGGCCGGTTGCTGAGCGTCTTCAGCCGGGCCAGCAGCCCCGGGGCAGGCTCGGCAGTCTCGGGCGGGGCGGCGGGGGCAGGCGCCGCGCTGCGTTGCAGAGCAGGCTCGGTACGGGGCGGGGCGGCATATCCCGACGGGCGAATGACCGGAGGCGCGCGCCGTTCCTGCGCAAGATGATACGCCGCTTCCTGCGGATGCTCTGCGGGGTGAGGATGCGCTACATGCGTCTGCATGGCCGCCCGCCGCTCGGCCAGCTTCCGGGTCAGGCCGGCGCTTGTGCGCTGGATTCCGCGCAGGCCACCCGAGACGCCACCGCGCCCCAGCGCGATGAGCCCGGCATAGATCAGCACTGTTCCGGCAAGGACAAACTGGCCGAAACGCAGCGCCTCGACGCGGTTCACGCCCAGAACGAAACACCAGATCGCTATCGTCGCGGCAAACATGACCCAGGCCATGACAGCGACCCCGGCCGCAGGCGACATGGGCAGTGCAGTGACAACCGCACCCAGCACCGTGTCACCAAACACGCCGCCCAGGCCATAGAGCATGTCCCAGCCCTCGCCCGGCACCAGCGAAGCCGCCCAGACCGCGCTGATCGCCAGAGCAATCGGCAGAAACACCCCGCGCGACAACGCCTGACCATGCCCGCGCCCGATCATCAGCCGCAGGCCCCAGCCCGCCGCAAAAAGCACCAGCCCCCAGGCCGCCATGCCGATAATCACCATCAGCGGCGCGGCAATGGTTGCCCCTACGCGCCCCAGCGAATTGCGGATCGGCAAATCGGACGACGCCATCCAGCTTGGGTCACTGGGCGCATAGGAGCCCAGCATCAGCGCCATCAGCCCGGCGAGCACCAGACAGCACACGCCCAGCAATTCGCGCCCGCGTTTGTGCAACAGCGCCTGCAGGTTGCGGTCCAGAAGCGGCTCGCGCTGATGCGTGTTGTATGATGCCATTTCTCTCTTGCCCCGTTCAGTCAAACAGACAGGTACGCAACTTTCTGAGCGCGTCCTCGATTTCGTCAATCGGTGTGACCATCGCCACCCGGATGAATCCCTTGCCCGGATTGATGCCCTCTACCTCGCGCGAGAGGTAAGCGCCGGGCAGCACCCTGATGCCCGTCTCGCGCCAGAGCTTCAGCGCCGCAACCTCGCCATCCTCGACCGGAATCCAGAGGAAGAACCCGGCCTCGGGGCCTGTGTAGCCCGGCACATTGGCCAGAATACGGTCGGCCAGCGCGTATTTCTGCTGATAGCGCGCGCGGCTGGCGTTGACATGCTCCTCATCCGACCAGGCCGCCGCCGCGACATGCTGCAGCGGCTCGGGCAGGGGCGCACCGGCATAGGCGCGCAACTGGCGGATACGGCGGATGCTCTCGCGCCCACCTGCCACGAAACCCGAGCGCAGCCCCGGCATGTTCGACCGTTTCGACAGCGAATTGAACACCACCACCCGTTCCGGGTCGGCACCGGCGGTCTGCGCCACCTGAAGCGCGCCGGGGGGCGGAGCGTTGCGCCAGATCTCGCTGTAGCATTCATCGGCAAAGATGCGGAAATCATGCCGCTCGGCCAGAGCCAGCAATTCACGCAGATAGGCCTCGCTGGCCACGGCCCCTTGCGGATTGGCGGGGGAGCAAAGATAGGCGATGGCGACACGGTCCAGTATCTCGACTGGCAGTGCCGTGTAATCGGGAAGATGCCCGGTCGCCGCGGTTGCAGGCACGAATACCGGCTCGGCCGCGACCGCCAGCGCCGCCACGGCATAGACCTGATAGAAGGGGTTGGGCATCAGCACCACCGGGCGCTTGCCGCGCTTGGCCTCGGGGCAGAGCGCGAGCGCTGCGTTGAACAGCCCTTCGCGCGTGCCGTTGAGCACCATCAGGTTCTCGGGCACCACCTGCACATCATAGCGCCGCGCGAACCATTTTTGGATCGCCTCCAGCAGCGGTGCGATCCCCTCATTGGCCGGATAGACCGCGAACCGGTCCAGATGCGCGTTCAGCACCTCGGCCAGAAAGCCCGGCATCTCGTGGCGCGGCTCGCCGATTGACATGGCGACAGGCGCACCGCCCGGTGCGTGATGATCCAGAAGCGCCCGCAAACGCGGAAATGCGTATTCTGGCAGGTTCGAAAACCGCTCAGGAAATGCCATGGACTGCCTCGACTGCGCAGGGTCTTGTTGCCCTGTCTTGAACGCAAGGATACCGCGAGAGTCGCGCCACGTCCAGAATCCGGTTGGACAACGCGAAATAACCCCCCGGAAATGTGGTATTTTCGCAGATCAGACGCCCAAGCCACCATATGTCGCGGCGCGCATGTTCAAGGCGTCAACCCATAGAGGACACCTCTCGCCCCTGTACATGGTAGACACGCATGTCAGCCCGAAAAAATCGATGCCAGATCCGGCCTTGCCCGTCGCGCTAGATGCCGCGCAACATGCGGCCCGGTGCGACCGGCGCGCTCAGGCTATCGGGCATTTCAAGATTGGCCACCTGTTCGGCAATGGGCTTCACCGACAGCGGATGCGTGGTGCCCGAATAGTTTTCGGGAGCCTGCAGCGTTTGCCATTTGTCTTGGTGATAAACCTCAAGCGCCGAGAAGCGGGCCTTGTAATCCATCTTGGGGCTGCCAGGCACCCAATAGCCGAGATAGACGTAAGGGAGGCCCAGTCTCCGCGCCAGCGCGATCTGATCGAGGATCATGTAGCTGCCCAGCGAGTTTCCGGCCAGGGCAGGCTCGAAGAAGGAATAGACCAGGCTCAGCCCGTCATCGAGCACATCGGTCAGGCAGACAGCCTGCAGGCTACCGCGCCCGCCGCCAGCCGGGTCGAGATATTCCAGCACCCGTGTTCGCACCGGCGTTTCCTCGACCATTGCGGCGAATTCGAACACGTCCATATCGGCCATGCCACCATCGGCGTGGCGCGAATCCAGATAGCGGCGGAACAGGTCGAACTGATCCTCGGTCGCCCAGGCACTGGTGACATGGCGACGCAGATGCGCATTGCGGCGCTGCACACGGCGTTGCGATTTCGAGGGCTCGAAATCTTCCACCCGGATCCGCGCCGACAGGCAGGCGCAGCACTCGGCGCAGGACGGACGATAGAGCACATTCTGCGACCGCCGGAAGCCTTGTTTCGACAACGTGTCATTCATCGCCTCGGCCTGATCACCCTGCAGCGCGGTGAACAGCTTGCGCTCCATCCGGCCCGGCAGATAGGGGCAGGGCTGGGGGGCAGTTACATAGAACTGCGGGATGGTCGGCAGGCTGTGGCGCATGGGTTTCCGTCTTGAGGCGTAGGCTCAAGCGCAGAGACTAGCAAGGCTTTTGCCATTCGCCAAGGGGTCTTGCGGTGCGCTATTCGGGTGACATCCGGTGCAGCATGGTAGTACCCATGATATGATCATTCAGCCCCTGCCGATAGGGCGTGACCAGGATCATCACGATCGAGGCGATCTGCAGCGGCAGGACGGTCCACTGACCGGCGTGAATTGCGCTATAGATAAAAGCCGTCATCGGGTCGGGCGCGCGCCCGTCCAGCCCGCGCCATTTCAGCGCCGTGACCATCATCCCCAGCGTTGCCCCGTAGCGCGACAACATCACGGTGCGATAGGCAATCGAGATCATTGCATAGAAAATCGGCAGAAAAAACGTGGCCACGAACAGCGTGAACACGAGCGCCACCACGGTCAGCGCCAGAGTCACCAAGAGGTCCACCAGCCAGGCCAGCGCACGCTTGAGCGGTACATCGCTGTAGAATTCGGGCTGCAACTCGGGGTCGGGCAGGCTCATTCGGTGAAATCCGCAACCGTGGCATCTGCCAGCGTGATAAGCCGTTGCGGATCGATTGAAAAGACATGGCGCGGAGTTCCCGCCGCTGCCCAGACCAGCGGGAACTCCAAGAGGCGCGGGTCGATCCATGTGGGCGAGGGGGTGAGGTGACCCACGGGGGCCACGCCACCAATGGCGAAACCCGTCGCCGCGCGCACCAGCGCGGCGTCGGCGCGGCCCAGCGCCTCGCCCGCCAGTCTTGACGCCTTCTCGGCGCAGATCCGGTTGCCGCCAGCGGTCAGGAACAGCCGGATCGCGCCGGATTCTTCGCCCGCGAAGATGATCGACTTCACGATCTGGTCGATCTCGCAGCCGCAGGCCGCAGCGGCAAGCGCCGCCGTGCGGCTCTCGCCGGGTTCGGCAATCGTGTCTGGCAGACCCGCCTCCGAGAGAACACGGGCGACGCGTTTGACTGACTTGCTCATCAGTCGAGCGCGTCCAGCACCTCGCCCAGTGTGTCGATCAACTGGTCGATATGCGATTTTTCGATGATCAGCGGCGGCGACATGGCAATGATATCGCCTGTAGTGCGGATCAGCACGCCCTTCTCATAGGCTTTCAGGAAGGCCGAGAAAGCCCGCTGCGTGGGTGCGCCTGCAATCGGCTCCAGTTCCACCGCGCCGATCAGCCCCATGTTGCGGATGTCGATGACATGGCGGCGGCCTTTCAGCGAATGAACCGCCTCTTCCCAATAGGGCGCGATCTCCGCGCAGCGCTCAAACAGCCCCTCTTCGCGGTAAGTCTCGAGCGTCGCCAGCCCTGCGGCGGAGGCAATCGGGCTGCCGGAATAGGTATATCCGTGGAACAGTTCGATCATATGCTCGGGGCCCTGCATAAAGGCATCGTGAATCGCCGCTGTCGTCAGCACCGCGCCCATCGGGATCACGCCATTGGTCAGCCCCTTGGCGCAGGTGATCATGTCGGGCATGACATCGAAATGCTGCGCCGCAAAGGCACTGCCCAGACGTCCGAAACCGGTGATGACCTCATCAAAGATCAACAGGATGCCGTGTTTCGCCGTGATCTCGCGCAGGCGTTGCAGATAGCCCATGGGCGGGATCAGCACGCCGGTCGAACCTGCCACGGGTTCCACGATGACAGCGGCAATGGTGTCGGGGCCATGCAGCGCGACGATGCGTTCCAGATCATCGGCCAGATGCGCGCCATGTTCGGGCTGGCCGCGCGTCCACTGGTTTTCGGGAATATGCGTGTGCGGAAGATGGTCCACGCCTGAGAGCATCGCGCCGAAATGGCGGCGATTGTTGACAATCCCGCCGACCGAGATGCCACCGAAATTCACCCCGTGATAGCCCCGCTCGCGCCCGATCAGCCGTGTGCGCGCACCCTCGCCGCGCGCGCGATGATAAGCGATGGCGATCTTCAGCGCGGTTTCCACCGCCTCGGAGCCGGAATTGACAAAGAACGCATGGTCCATCCCGTCCGGGGCCATGTCCACCAGCCGGTTGGCGAGTTCGAATGCCTTCGGATGGCCCATCTGGAAGGCGGGCGCATAGTCCAGTTCGGCGGCCTGTTTCTGGATTGCCTCGACAATCTTCGGCCGCTTGTGGCCCGCATTGCAGCACCACAGCCCCGCCGTGCCATCCAGTACCTGCCGCCCGTCTGAAGTGGTGTAGAACATCCCCTCTGCCTCGACCAGCATACGGGGTGCGGCCTTGAACTGGCGGTTCGCGGTGAACGGCATCCAGAAGGCGCGCAGATCATTCGGGGTGGGGCGGTCGAGGGCCATGGCGAGACTCCGGTTGAATTTGATCAAACGAAGCTATCAGATTCGCAGCATACGGCAAGGGGCGCAACGTCTGCGCCCCCTAGACAAGCTTCTCAATACATGACGCCCGGCAGCCAGAGAACAAGTTGCGGGAACAGGAACACGCACAGCACGGCCAGCATCTGCAAGGCCACAAAAGGCAGCACCCCCTTATAGATGTCGACAATCGTCACCCCCGGTGGTGCGACACCCTTGAGGTAGAAGAGCGAAAAGCCCACAGGCGGTGTCAGGAAACTGGTTTGCAGCACCACAGCGAACAGCACAATGAACCAGATCTGGTCAAAGCCCAGCAGCACCACGACGGGCGCAACCAGCGGCAGCATGATCAGCGAGATCTCCAGCCAGTCGAGGAAGAAGCCCGCAAGGAAGGCGATGAACAGGATCGTCAGCACGATGCCGGAGGGGCCGAAAGGCAGTGAGCGCAGCGACTGGGTGATGAATTCATCCCCGCCCAACTGCCGCATCACGACCGCGAACATGGTCGCACCAAGGAAAATGCCGAAGATAAAGGCCGTCGTCAGCGTGGTTTTCATGCCCACATCTTTCAGCACCGCCCAGCTCAGCCGCCCGTTGAGTGCGGCCAGCACTGTCGCGCCAAATGCCCCCACGCCAGACGCTTCGGTCGGTGTCGCCAGCCCCATGAAGATAGAGCCCAGAACGGCCAGGATCAGCAGCAATGGCGGCACCACGGCCAGAAGCGTGTCGAAGATCAGCTTTGCCGTCACGGGCGGCAGGTCTGCCGGGGCCGGGGCCAGCGTCTTGAAGAACGTGGCCGCGCCCATGATGTAGATGATATAGAAAGTCCCCAACAAAAGCCCGGGGAACAGCGCGCCCATGAACAGGTTGCCGACCGAGACCGACATCTGGTCGGCCATGATGATCAGCATGATCGAGGGCGGAATCAGGATACCCAAGGTGCCCGCCGAGGCCACCACACCCGAGGCAAAGCCCTTGTTGTAGCCCTGCTGCAGCATGATCGGCATGGACAGAAGCGCCAGCAGCACAACCGAGGCACCCACAATGCCGGTCGAGGCCGCCAGCAGGATCCCGATCAGCACCACGCCCAGCGCCAACCCACCTCGGAACCGACCGAAAAGCTGGATGAAATTCGACATCAGCTTCTCTGTGACGCCCGAGCGTTCCAGCATCAGCCCCATGAAGATGAACATCGGCAGCGCCACCAGTATCCAGTTCGACATCTGCGCCCAGATACGCTGGACGAAAATGTTGAAAATGCGGAAATCCGTCAGAAAATATGTGTCCCAGTTGAACCACTCGAACCCGAATACCGCGATCACGCTGAACCCGATCGACACACCGGCCAAGGCCCATGCCACCGGGATTCCGGTGAAAATCAGAGCTATGAAAGAGATCAGCATAAAGATGACGAGAATTTCGTTGAGTTCCATCCCGCGTCCCTGTCGTGAAAACTGCGTTGATTGCGACGATGTCGCTATTGCGTGCGCCGCGCGCGCGGAAGGTTGAAAAGATACGCCGTAACCCGCAGCAAACGTGCGATGGCCGCCAGACCGATATAGGCGAAAGCCAGCACGATCACGCTCTTTATCATCCAGCGATTGGCCAAACCGCCAGGCGCGGCAGACCGTTCATTGCGATTGTAGGACGCCTCGACGAACGGGATGCCGTATGTGATGATGATACTGCATAATGGCAGAATAATAGCCACGATTGCGAGAAGCTCGATCCAGGCACGCGTAGTCTGACCGAAATTCACAGCGAGCACATCAACTCGCACATGGGCGTCATGCATAAGGGCATAGCCAATCCCGAACATGAACCCGACTGCGAACATATGCCACTGAATTTCCTCGATCCAGATGTAGTTGACGTTCAGCGCATAGCGCATGATGACATTGGCAACGATGATCAGGATCAGAATAATCCAGATTGAATTCAGGACATAGGACAGCAGTTCGAGGGCCGTCTCGATCATGTCTGAAAGCCATGTGCGCGGAAAATCCAGTCCGTGACTGCGCGCACCTGCATCCTCGACCTTGTCAAGGTCAACGCTGACTTCGGATATTGGCTGGCTCATTTCGGGTGTCCCATCTGTAATCGGACACGGGCCATCTGTGTGCCCCGTTTGATCATGACCGCGCCCTGTCACAGGGCGCGGCCAGAATGTACCGGTGCGCGTTTATTCGCCGATGCGAGTCTGCCAGTCACGCGGAAGATAGCCCTGCTCTTTCCACGGACGGTTGAGCGCCTGGAACTCCATCATCGAGTTATAGACCCGCGCAAACAACTCATCATCTGCTGAACGGCGCTCGATGACGGTGTGATGTGCGTCACGGAAAGCTGCGATGAATTCGTCAGAATAGGTGCGGATATTCGCACCCTTTTCTTCAAGCTCTTGAAGTGCAGGCCCTTGCATGGCTTCTGCCTTTGCAATGGCATAGGCGTTTGCCGCCATGCAGCTTGTCTCGAACATGGCCTGTGTCTGCGGGTTCAGCGCATTCCAGCTATCCATGTTCACATACAGCGCCTGGTTGGTCGAAGGCTGGTGCCAGCCCGGCAGATACAGATAGTCCGCCACCTGATAGAAGCCAAGCTGCAGATCCGCCGAGGGAAGCGAGAACTCGGTTGCGTCCAGCACACCGGTTTCGAGGGCCTGATACAGTTCACCGCCGGGCAACATTGTGACGGATTTACCAAGCTCCATCATGATTTCGCCACCGATACCGGCAGCACGGAAGCGCAGACCTTGCAGGTCTTCAACACTTTCAAGCTCACTGCGGAACCAGCCAGCGGTTTCCGGGCTGATCGTGCCGCAGGGGATCATGTGAATATTGAACGGGGCATATGCCTCGGTCATCAACTCGCGACCACCGTGGAAATACATCCATGCAAGATATTCGATGGATTCGAGGCCGAATGGAGTCGCGCCAAAAAGGGCAGCAGAGGGCAGCGAGCCAAGTTCATACCCCATCCAAGAATATGCTGCGTCAATCGAGCCGTCGCTGACCGCATCAAACGCGGCCAGTGCCGGGACAACTGTGCCCGGCTCTGCTACACGTAGATCAATCGCGCCATCGGTCATCGCACGCATCTGGTCGGCCATCCAGGGCATCGCGTCCGCAAGACCAGCCAGGGTGGATGGAAATGCCATCGGCACCTGCCAGCGTACGCGCTCCTGCGCCGAGACAGCACCGGCTGCAAGGCTGGCCGTCAGTGCGGTCGTTATGAAAAGCTTGTTCATTCTTGTTCCTCCGGTTGTTGGACAACAGTCCCTATATCCATCTGCCAAAGATGGGCTCCGTCAAGGGCAAAGGGCCGGCGTCACGAAATATTATTGCGCAAACGCCCTCTCGCTCGCAGCAACGCTCCTCTCCCTACAGCATCTGGTAAAGTAACTTTACCAATTTTGGCAAGAAAAAACTGGGCTGATAGCGCAATAAAGCGCCCCGGACTGGCCCGGCCTACGCCCCCACCGCGCAGTTTTCGCAACTTTTCAAATAGCTTGTTCGATTGACCTCCTGCCAGTACCGGGGCATGTTTTTCCCATGTCTTTCGGCTCTCTCACCCGCTGCCCGCTGCCTCATGACCCCGAATCCGGGGCCGAGGCCCGTGCACTCTTTTCCGGCCTGCCCGCGCCGCTGTCCGATCTGGTCGCGGGGGCGGCCGGGTGCAGCCCGTATCTGGCCACACTGATGAACCGCGAGCGCGACTGGCTAGACAAGGCCCTGACCCGTCCCCCCGAAGACAGCTTGCGCCCCGAACTCACCGCGCTGGATGCGGTGCCGCTGGCCGATCTCTCTGCCCGCCTGCGGCAGGCGAAACGGCGCGTCGCCCTGCTCGCGGCACTGGCCGATCTGGGCGGCATCTGGTCGCTCGATCAGGTGACAGGGGCGCTGACAGATCTGGCAGACCGAGCCTGTGATGCAGGTCTGCGCGCGCTGCTGGCCGAGGAAATCCGGCGTGGCAAACTGCCCGGCATGACCCCCGAGGATACCACGACCGGCGCGGGCATGGTCATCCTCGCCATGGGCAAGATGGGCGCGCGCGAGTTGAATTATTCCTCCGATATCGACCTGATCTGCCTGTTTGATGAAACCCGCTTCGCCCCCGATGACTACCACGACGCCCGCGCCGCCTTCATCCGTGCCACGCGCAAGCTGTGCGGGCTGCTGTCGGACCACACTGCCGAGGGATATGTCTTTCGTACAGACCTGCGGCTGCGCCCCGACCCGTCCGTGACCCCCGTCTGCCTGTCGATGGAAGCCGCCGAGCGCTATTACGAGAGCCTCGGGCGCACATGGGAGCGCGCGGCCTATATCAAGGCCCGCCCCTGCGCAGGTGACATTGCCGCCGGTCAGCGCTTCCTCGAGACCCTGCGCCCCTTTGTCTGGCGCCGCCATCTGGACTATGCCGCGATTCAGGACGCCCATGACATGCGGCTCAGGATCAAGGCGCACAAAGGGCTTGGCGGTGCGCTCTCGCTCGACGGGCATGACATCAAGCTTGGTCAGGGCGGAATCCGCGAGATCGAGTTCTTTACCCAGACCCGGCAATTGATCGCCGGGGGGCGCGACCCCGACCTGCGCAGCCCCCGCACGGTCGAGGGGCTGGCTGCGCTGGCTGCGAAAGGCTGGATACCGAAAGATCTGGCCGGGAAACTGACCGCACATTACATCGAGCACCGCGAGATCGAACACCGGTTGCAGATGGTCCAGGACGCCCAGACCCAGAAACTTCCCAATTCAGACGAAGGCTTTGACCGCATCGCCCGCTTCACGGGCGAGGCCGATACTGCGCGGTTCCGGCAAGATCTCAAGGCCCGCCTGCAAGAGGTTGCCCAGCTTACCGAAGGCTTCTTCGCACCTGACACACCCGACACCGCGGAGCCCGAACTCTCTGACACTGCGCAGGCGCTTGTCGATGGGTGGCCCCGCTACGCCGCGCTGCGCTCCAGCCGCGCCAAGGAAATCTTCAAACGCGTCCGGCCGCGGCTGCTGACGTTGTTGCAGGACGCCGCCGACCCCGAAGCCGCCCTCGTGCAGTTCGACCGTTTCCTTGCTGGCCTGCCCGCTGGCGTGCAACTCTTTTCACTTTTCGAAGCCAATCCCCCGCTCATTGAGCTGATTGTTGACATTTGCGCAACAGCACCCCGCCTTGCCGCCTATCTCTCGCGCAATGCGGCCGTGTTCGATGCTGTGATAGGGGGCGGTTTCTTCACCCCCTGGCCTGCCACGGTCGATCTGCAGAAATCCCTCGCCGACCGTCTGGCCAGCCTTGATGACTATGAGCGCCAGCTTGACAGCGCGCGCATCTGGGCACGTGAATGGCATTTCCGCATCGGGGTGCACCATCTGCGCGGGCTGATCGATGCGTTTGAGGCAGGCCAGCAATACGCCGCGCTGGCCGAGGCCACGCTGGGCGCGCTCTGGCCAGTGGTGCAAGCCCATTTCGCCCGCAAGCATGGCCGCATCCCGGAGGCCGAAGCGGTTGTGCTGGGCATGGGGTCACTGGGCGCGGGTCGGCTCAACGCCGCCTCGGATCTCGACCTGATCATCATCTATGACGCCGAAGCCGACAGCCAGTCCGATGGCCCGCGCCCGCTTGATTTGCGCAGCTATTACGCAAGGCTCACCAAGGCGTTCCTGACCGCCATGAGCGCACCCACCGCCGAGGGCCGCCTTTATGAGGTGGACATGCGCCTGCGCCCCTCGGGGCGGCAGGGGCCGGTCGCGACCAGTCTCGCCTCTTTCACCTCTTATCAGCAGAGTGAGGCCTGGACCTGGGAACATCTGGCCCTCACCCGTGCGCGGCGCGTGGCTGGCTCCGCCCGTCTTGGTGTCCGGCTAGAAGATTTCCGGCGCACTCTTTTGGCCGAGAAAGCCTCAGGGCCCACACTCCGGCAAGATGTGGCCGACATGCGCGCCAGGCTGGCCGAGGCCAAGCCCGCGCATGGGCTCTGGGACGCCAAGGCCGGGCCGGGGCGGCTGATGGATATCGAACTCGCGGCGCAATTCTGTGCACTGGGCGCAGGCCACCCCGCGCACCGGGTCGAGGCGCAGTTGCGCGCCGGACGCCGCGCCTGGCTGATCACACCGGAAACCGAAACCTGCCTGACCAATGCCTATCGCCTGTGCTGGACCATGCAGGCCACAGGCCGGTTGTTGGCCGACCGGATTTCGGACATTGCCGAGCTTGGCCCAGGCGGACAGAAGTTTATCTTGTCCGCCGCCGGGGCTGCCAGCCCCGACGCGCTGGCCGAGGCACTGCAAACCGCCTGCGCGCGCGCCGAGACCTGCATCACCGCCCTGCTGGCGCAGGACACCCAACAAGAGGAAGCCCGAAGCGATGCACAGCTCCAATGACCCAAGCATCGACCCGAAAGGGCTGATCCGCGAAAGCTACCGGATCGAGGGTATCTCGGATGCCGAATGCCGCTCGATCCTGATCGACTGGGCGCTCAGCCTGCCCGACGCCACTGCCACACCCGACGCGCTGCGCGCCCTACTCGCCCGCCACGCGTCCGACGCCCCCGATGATCACCCGATGACCGCCCTGCTGCAGGCCGGGCTCGACGCACCGTCGCCGCAGCGCCGCAGCCGGACCCGCCGCCGATGACCAGCCCCGCTGATCAAGAGCTTGACGCCATCGGGCTGCTTTGCCCGCTGCCGGTGCTGAAGGCGCGCAAGCGGCTGAAATCCATGCAGCCAGGCGAGACCCTGCGCCTGCTGGCCACCGACCCGGCAGCGGTTGTCGATGTGCCGCATTTCTGTACCGAATCCGGCCATGCCTTCCTGGGTATGGAAGAGCACGGCCCCGCCACAGCCTATCTCATCCGCCGCCGCTGACCAGCAAAGGCCAGCAAGGCCCGGTCGCAGCCCGGACCGCCGGTTCCACAAGCGCGCGGCGCGCGGCCTCATCACAGCCGCGCCAGAGCCAAGGCCAGATCGCCATAGCCGGTCACGCGCCGCTCATAGGCGAGCCCCAGACGCGCGGCGCAGCCGCGTGCCTTGGCATCGAGCGCGGCATCGTCGGTCTGGGCCAGATAGATCAGCCGCTCGTAATTGCCGAACATCATCGGGATCAACTCGGGATGGCGGTCGAACCCCATCGGTTTCCAGACAAAGGCATCGAATTGCCGGACCAGAAAGTCTGTCAGATAAAACGCCGTCATCTCGTCCTCGGCGCGGCTGGCAAAGGCTTCCACCCCGTCAAAGAAGGCATAGCAATGCGGCCCGGCCACCATCTCGACCCCCAGCGCGTCGCAGCGTGCCTGCAACAGCCCGCCCGTGCCGCAATCGGCATAGACCACGAAGATGGTCTCATACTGGTCGCGATAGCGCGTGACCGCCGCCTCGACCGCATCGGGGATGCGATCGGGCCAGAGGTGCAGATCGGCGGGCAGGCAATGAAGGTCCAGATGCGTCCAGCCATTGGCATCCCTGATTGCGAGGATTTCGCGCGCCAGCGCCCCGCAGGCCAAGAGCAACACCGAGCCGGACCCTTGCCGGGCCAGCCCCTTTTCGGTCAGGTCCCGGTCACTCGGCAGCATCGCGCTTCTCGGTCAGTTTGGCGGCATCCCAGAGCGCGTCCATCTCGGCCAGATCGCTTTGTTCCGGTCGCCGCCCCTGCGCTGCAAGCGCGGCCTCGATGGCGCGGAACCGCCGTGTGAACTTGGCATTGGCCGCGCGCAGCGCGACCTCCGGGTCCACCCCCAGATGACGCCCGAGATTGGCCATCACGAAGAGCATGTCGCCAAACTCCTCGGCAATCTCCGCCTCGGACAGCCCCTCCCGCGCGGCCACCAACTCGTGCGCTTCTTCCAGCATCTTGTCCAGCACATGCGTCGTCTCGGGCCAGTCGAACCCGACGCGTGCGGCGCGTTTCTGCAGCTTGACCGCCCGCATCAGCGCGGGCAGGCCCAGCGCCACATCGTCGAGCACCCCTCCCTTGGCCCGCGCCGCGCGCTCGGCGGCCTTTACATCCTCCCAGTCGCGGGTCTGATCCTCGGCCGATTTGTCACGACTTTCCTCGCCAAAGACATGCGGATGGCGCGTCACCATCTTGTCGCTGATCGCGCGCGCCACCTCATCAAGTGTGAAATACCCCGCCTCCTCGGCCATTTGGCCATGATAGACGACCTGCAGCAGCAGATCCCCCAATTCACCCTTGAGTGCCGCCCAATCCTGCTGCTCGATTGCATCGGCCACCTCGTAAGCCTCTTCGATCGTGTAGGGCGCGATCGAGCTGAAATCCTGCTCGATATCCCAGGGGCAGCCGGTCTCGGGGTCGCGCAGCGCCGCCATGATCGCACGCAGACGTGCCATGGAGCCGACAGGGGCGAAGATCAGGGGGTCATGAGCCACGGCTGGTGCTCTCCGGCTGGGGTGGTCGTACCTTCTTGTTACAGTGGCGCGCGCGCCTGTCCAGTGCTGGCCAGGTGGATCACGGCGCTCAGAACGGCGACAAGGGCGGCCAGCGTGACCCCCTGCACCAGCCCGCTGCCGCCCAGATTGGCCACCAGAACACCAACCAGCGCCCAGATCAGCGTCAGCCCGTATTCCGGTGCATGGGGCCGCATCAGGATAATCCCGAGGCCCAGCAGCACTGCCATGCTCAGCACGATGGCGGCGGCAATCTCGGGCGAAGTCAGGCCATAGCCCCCCAGCAGGATCCCCAGCGAGACATGCGCCGCCGCCGTCAGCCACCCAGCATAGATCGCGACCGGGGCCTGTGCCAGCCATCGGTCGCGCACAGGCGCTGCCCAAAGCGCCCAGAGCGCGGTGCCCAGCATCCAGATGATCAGTGCCGCCGCCCATTCCGGGCTTTCACCGGCCACCCAGAGCCATGCCGCCCCCGGCCCGAGGCTGAGCACGAGCGGGCCCTGCATCCGGCCCCAGTCGGACGCACCACGCCGGGCAAAAAGGGCGAACACTGCGCTGACCACCAGCCAGATATAGATCACGCTCCAGATACCAAAGGCATAGCCTGCTGGCTGAACCGGCGGGTCCACCTGCGCCACCGGAAAGCGGTCGGCGTCAAAGCCGGAGAACGGGTCAGTCACCAGAGGCGAGAGCACAAAGGCCAGCGTGGCGATGAGGGCGAGGATCGGCAGAATGAGTTTCATGGCCCTGACATAGGTTCCCTCGCGTCAGATGGAAGATGTCAGCGCAAGGACAAGACCGCAGCCATCTTCCTGCCAACCCTGATTGCGTCAGGCAATGGCCCATGGTCCGCCGCCTCAGTTGCGATCACGCAGGGATTTGGGCGCAAGCGCACGGGATTTGCACAAACCCTTCTTTACCTTACGCAAAACGCCGCCCCGAAGGGCGACGCTGACATGCAATTGCGAGAGATTCAACGCGTCTCGATCTCGGTATAATCGCGCCGGGGGGCACCCGTGTAGCGCTGGCGCGGCCGACCGATTTTCTGCTCGGGATCTGCGATCATCTCTTTCCATTGCGAAATCCAGCCCACAGTGCGCGACAGCGCGAAAATGGGGGTGAACATCGATGTCGGGAAACCCATCGCCTCGAGGATGATGCCCGAGTAGAAATCCACATTCGGATAGAGCTTCTTCTCGACGAAATACGGGTCTTCCAGCGCGATCCGCTCCAGCTCCTTGGCGATCTTGAGCGTTTCGTTATCCTCGATCCCAAGCAGCCCAAGAACCTCGTCAGCGGATTGCTTCATTACCTTGGCGCGCGGGTCGAAATTCTTGTAAACCCGATGCCCAAAGCCCATCAGCTTGAACGGATCGTCCTTGTCCTTGGCGCGCGCGATATATTCGGGGATACGATCCACCGACCCGATCTCGCGCAGCATCTCGAGGCAGGCCTGATTCGCCCCGCCATGCGCCGGACCCCAGAGGCAGGCAATCCCCGCCGCGATGCAGGCAAAGGGATTCGCGCCCGAAGAGCCCGCCAACCGCACTGTGCTGGTCGAGGCGTTCTGCTCGTGATCGGCATGCAGCATCATGATCCGGTCCATCGCGCGGCTCAGGATCGGATCGACGACATATTCTTCGGCGGGCACCGAGAAGCACATGTTCAGGAAGTTACCCGCATAGTCGAGGCTGTTCTTGGGGTAAACGAAGGGCTGGCCGATCGAGTATTTGTAAGCCCAGGCGGCAATCGTCGGCATCTTCGCGATCATGCGGATCGCGGCAACCTCGCGCTGCCAGGCATCTGTGATATCGGTCGAGTCGTGATAGAAGGCCGACATCGCGCCCACGACACCGGTCATGATCGCCATCGGGTGGCTGTCACGGCGGAACCCGCGGAAGAAATACTGCATCTGCTCGTGCAGCATAGTATGCCGCGTCACGCGCATCTCAAAATCTTCAAGGTCTGCGGCCGAGGGCAGTTCGCCGTAAAGCAGCAGATAGCAGGTTTCGAGGAAATGCGATTTTTCCGCCAGTTGCTCGATCGGATAGCCCCGATACAGCAACTCGCCCTCGTCACCGTCGATAAAGGTGATAGTCGAAGAACAGGACGCCGTCGAGGTGAAGCCCGGATCGTAGGTAAAGACATTCGCCTGTGCGTAGACCTTGCGGATATCCAGCACATCCGGCCCAACCGAGGGTTTCAGAACAGGCAGGTCGATGACCTTGTCGCCGAGTGTCAGTGTCGCTTTGTCTTCAGTACCTGCCATTGACCATCCTTTCCCAAACGCCCGCGCGCCCAATGCATCGCCGGCCAGCCGGAGCCCGAAAGGTCGTAGGCATGCGCCCGACGGCCCTCAGGACGTTGCGTCGCCGATCCGGGCCAGCGTTTCCTCCCGCCCCAGAACAACCATCATATCAAAGACGCTGGGGCTGGATGTCCGGCCCACAAGTGCCGCCCGAAGAGGCTGAGCAAGCTTGCCCAGACCAAGACCATGCGATTCGGCCAGCGCAGCGACTTCTCCCTCCAGAACTTCACGCGACCACGTAGCAGTTTGCAGGCGCGGCGTCAATTCTGACAGTATACCACGGGATACATTATCCAATGCCTTGGCGGCCTTTGCATCGCATTCTATAGGCCGAGAAACTATAATAAAATGAGCTTTTTCAATAATTTGAGCGAACCCTTTGGCTTTGTCCTTGACCAGCCTCATGGCCCGTAGCAGCCCATCCTTCTGAGAGGCGTTCAGCGGCTCGGCCCCGGTTGCGGCCAGATAGGCCTCCAGTTCATGCAGCAGTGCAGCATCATCGGCAACCGACATATGCTGTGCTGTCAGATGGTCGAGTTTCCTGAAATCCAGCCGCGCGGGCGATTTGCCGATACCCGGCAGGTCAAACCATTCAAGCGCCTGCGCATCCGAGAAGAACTCGTCATCGCCATGGCTCCAGCCCAGCCGCGCCAGATAGTTGCGCATCGCTGCCGCCGGGTAGCCCATGGCCTGATATTCCTCGACGCCCAGCGCGCCATGCCGCTTGGAGAGCTTCTTGCCATCCTCGCCATGGATCAGCGGAATATGCGCCCAGACCGGCACTTCCCAGCCCATCGCAGCATAAACCAGCATTTGCCGCGCGGCATTGTTGAGGTGATCATCGCCGCGAATGACATGGGTCACGCCCATGTCATGGTCATCGACCACCACGGCCAGCATATAGGTGGGCGTCCCGTCCGAGCGCAGCAGCACCATGTCATCAAGTTGATCGTTGCGGATGCGCACATCGCCCTGCACCTGATCGCGAATGATGGTCTCGCCCTCCAGCGGAGCCTTGACGCGGATCACATGGGGCGCATCCGGGTGCGTGGATGGGTCCGCGTCGCGCCAGGGCGAGCGATAAATCGTCGAGCGCCCCTCGGCCCGCGCAGCCTCTCGATAAGCTTCGATTTCCTCTTGCGTGGCAAAACACTTATAGGCCCGCCCACTGGCCAGCATCTCGCGCGCCACCTCGGCATGTCGGTCCGCGCGGGCGAACTGGCTCACGGGCTCGCCGTCCCAGTCCAGCCCCAGCCAGCGCAGCCCTGTCAGGATCGCCTCGGTCGCCTGAGGCGTCGAGCGCGCGCGGTCTGTATCCTCGATGCGCAACAGGAACTTGCCGCCCCGTCCGCGCGCATAGAGCCAGTTGAACAGCGCCGTCCGTGCCCCGCCGATATGCAGGAACCCCGTGGGCGAGGGGGCGAAACGTGTGACGACAGCATCGGACATGGGCGGGGATTAACCTTTTGGAAACCAGTTTCGCAGCAGTGTTGAGCGGAGTTCTAGGCAAGTGGTGGAGGGGAAACAAGAGTGCAGGCGCCGGGATTCGTTCGGCAGATGGCACAACCACGGCTGGACATGCCGATTGCCGCCATCAACGCCCAGCGCGGGCGGCTGTTCCTGTTCGTGCCAGTCTGCCTCGCCATTGGCATCGGAGTCTATTTCGCCCTGCCGCGCGAGCCCCTCGCAGCCGAATGGGTGCTGCTGGCCGCCACCGTGGCGGGCCTGCTAGCGCTGGCCTGGCGCGCGCCCCCCGATTTCGCGCCTTTGCTGATCGCATTGGCACTGGTCTGCGCAGGACCGCTCGTCGCCGGGCTGCGCGCATATCAGGTCGCGGCCCCGGTGCTCGAATACCGCTATTTCGGCCCGGTCGAGGGGCGCATCGTGCGGATCGACCGCGCGCAATCCGATGCACTGCGGTTGACGCTCGATCAGGTGGTGCTGGAAAACATGCCCGCCAGCCGCACCCCCGAACGCATCCGCTTCACCCTGCATGGCGAGCAGAACTTCCTCGCGCCGGTGCCGGGGCTGCGGGTGATGACCACGGCCCACCTCTCGCCGCCCCCTGCCCCGTCTGAGCCCGGCGGCTTCGATTTCCGCCGCCACGCCTGGTTCGAGCGGCTGGGCGCGGTGGGCTATACCCGCGTACCGGTTCTGACCGCTGCCCCGGCCAGCGAGGGCGCGGCGGGGCTGCGTATTCACCGGCTGCGGATGCAGATATCAGAGGCCGTGCAGGCGCAGATGCCGGGCGACCCCGGGGCCTTTGCCGCTGCCATCATGACCGGCGACCGCTCGGGCATCCTGCAGGCGCGGATGGAAGAGTTGCGCCGCTCGAACCTGGCGCATCTGCTGGCCATTTCAGGGCTGCATATGGGGCTGCTGACAGGTTTCGTCTTTGGCCTCCTGCGCCTTGCCATGGCGCTGGTGCCACCCCTGGCGCTGCGCCTGCCCACGCGCAAGCTCGCGGCCATCGGTGCGCTGGCGGCGGGCGGGTTCTACCTGCTGCTTTCGGGCGGCAATGTCGCGACTGAACGCGCCTTCATCATGGTTGCGGTGATGCTCGTCGCCATCCTGTTCGACCGCCGCGCGATCTCATTGCGCTCGGTCGCCATGGCCGCGCTGCTGATCCTGCTGTTGCGCCCCGAGGCGCTGGTGCAAGCAGGCTTTCAGATGAGCTTTGCCGCCACCATCGCGCTTGTTGCAGTGTTCCGCTGGCTGTCCTCCGAACAGGGTTGGCAGAACCGCATCCCGCGCTGGGCCTGGCCGGTGGTCAGCGTGGCGCTCTGTTCGGTCGTGGCGGGGGTGGCGACAGCCCCGGTCGCAGCGGCGAGCTTCAATCGGCTGGCCGAATACGGGCTGATCGCCAATCTGCTGGCCGTGCCGCTTATGGGGCTGGTGGTGATGCCTGCCGCCGTGCTCGCAGCGCTGCTCACGCCTTTCGGGGCGCAGGGGCTGGCATTGGCGGTCATGGGGCCGGCCATCGGCTGGATCCTGCGCGTCGCCGCCGAGGTCAGCGCGCTGGAGGGGGCCGTGATGCCGGTGGTCCAGCCTGCACCCTGGGTCATGCCCATAATGGCGCTGGGCGCGCTGTGGCTGGTGCTCTGGCAGGGCCGCGCGCGCTGGGCGGGGATTGTATTGGTCGCCGTCGCGGCGCTTGGCTGGACCCAGAGCCCGCGCCCGCTGCTGCTGATCGCGCCCGAGGGCGAGCTTGTCGGTCTGATGGGACCGGACGGGCGAATGCTGAGCCGCGCACGCGCGGGCGGTTTCACCGCCTCTGCCTGGCTGCAGGCCGATGGCGATGGGGCCAGCCAGGCGCAGAGCCATGCCCGCAGCGGGGCCGATCCGCGTGTTCCAGTGGCGCATCTGCGCGCGGGCGGGCTCGATGTGGTGCATCTGGCGGGCAAGCGCGGGCTGGCACTGCTGAAAGATGTCTGCCTGTCCGGGCGCATCGTCGTGACCTCGCAGCCTGTGCCAGAAGGCCGATATCCCTGCCGCCTGATCACCCCGCGCGACTTGCGCAGAAGCGGTGCGCTGGCCATCGACAGACACGGGCGGACACGCTCGGTGCGAGAAATCAGCGGTCAGCGCCTATGGACTGGAAGATAACCCGCGCCCCCCTCACATAAGGGTGGGGCACGTCAGGCATTGGCTTCGCGGATCTTGTCGGCGGCTTCCTTGTCGAAGCTCACGCCCTTGGTCGCGAAAAGCTGGTCCAGTTCGCCCGAGAGCGTCATCTCGGTGATGATATCGCAGCCGCCGACGAATTCGCCCTTGACGTAAAGCTGCGGGATGGTCGGCCAGTCCGAGAAATCCTTGATCCCCTGCCGGATCGCATCATCGGCCAGCACATTCACATCCGTGTACTCAACCCCCATGAAGTTCAGCACCCCGGCGACACGGCTGGAAAAGCCGCATTGCGGCATGGTCTTGGTGCCTTTCATGTAAAGCACCACATCATTGCTTTCGACGGTCTGGCGAATGTCGTCCTCAGCACTCATTTGCATCATCCTCTCGGGGTTATTCGGGGGCTTTGGTGGTCAGGGCAAGGGCGTGCAACTCGCCGTGATTCCCATCCATCTTGCCTTTCAGCGCAGCATAGACAGCGCGCTGTTGCTGCACGCGGTTGAGCCCGCGAAAGCTCTCGTCGATCACTTCCGCCGCGTAGTGATTGCCGTCACCGGCGAGGTCGGTGATCGTGATCCGCGCCTCGGGGAACCCCTCGCGCAGCAGGTTTTCCAGTTCCTGGGCAGAAATGGCCATGGTTGTATCCCTGTCTTTCCTCTCGAAGGTAATCCCGCCCGAACGGGGAATCAAGCGCCGCCGATTGCGCGGGCAAAGGCACTGCGATAGAGCGCGGAAAGCTCGGCCAGCGGTGCCTCTTCGGCCCCAAACCGGGCCGTCGCACCACCGAACCGGCCCACCTGTACCAGTGGCACGCCCGCCTGTCCGGCAGCGACCATCAGCGCCTCGGCCTGATCGAAATTGCAGGCGATCAGATAGCGCGCCTGATCCTCGCCGAAAAGCTGGCCGATATCTGCGGTTTCCAGCGTGACCCCAAGCCCCGCCGCCTCGGCCATCTCGAAAGCCGCCAGCGCAAGTCCGCCATCCGACAGGTCACTTGCCGCGCCCATCAGTGCGCGATTGGCGCGCAGGAATTCCCCATGCGCGCGCTCGGCCTCCAGATCCACCGGTGGCGCATCGCCCGCCTCGATCCCGAAGGCCTCGGCCAGGAGCGCCGACTGGCCCAGATGGCCGCGCGTCTCGCCCAGCACGAGCGCGAGATCCCCATCGGCGGGCAACCCGCCGATGATCTCGTCCACATGATCAATCAGCCCCACCGCCCCGATGGTCGGTGTCGGCAGGATCGGCTGGCCGTCGGTCTCGTTATAGAGCGAGACATTGCCCGACACGATGGGCATGTCCAGCGCCGCGCAGGCTGCCCCGATGCCTTTGATCGCGCCGACAAATTGCCCCATGATCTCGGGCTTTTCGGGGTTACCGAAATTGAGGTTGTCGGTCGAAGCCAAGGGACGCGCGCCCACTGCGCAGAGGTTGCGGAACGCTTCGGCCACCGCCTGCTTGCCCCCCTCGACCGGGTTCGCACGCACATAACGCGGGGTCACATCGGCAGTGAAGGCCAGCGCCTTGTCGCTGCCATGCACCCGCACAATGCCTGCCCCCAGCCCCGGCGTGCGGATCGAGTCGCCCATCACCTGCGTGTCATACTGTTCCCAGACCCAGGCCTTGTGCGCGTAAGAGGGGCTGCCGATCAGCGCGCGCAATCCGTCCAGCGGGCTGATCTGCGGTATTTCGTCCAGCGGCGCGGGGGCGGGTGTCTCGACCCAGGGCCGGTCATATTCCGGCGCGCTGGACGAGAGTTCCGAGAGCGGCAGATCGGCCTTGACCGTATTGCCATGCAGGATCTCGAAGCGGTCTTCGGCGATGGTTTCGCCGACAATGGCGAAATCCAGATCCCATTTCTCGAAGATCGCGCGCGCTTCGGCCTCGCGCTCGGGGCGCAGCACCATCAGCATCCGCTCCTGGCTCTCCGAGAGCATCATCTCATAAGCAGTCATGTCGGCTTCGCGCTGGGGCACCTTGTCAAGCTGCAGCCGAACGCCCAGGCCGCCCTTGTCGCCCATCTCGACCGCCGAACATGTCAGCCCCGCCGCGCCCATGTCCTGAATCGAGATCACGGCACCGCTTGCCATCAACTCAAGGCACGCCTCCAGCAGGCGCTTTTCGGTAAACGGGTCGCCCACCTGCACGGTTGGGCGCTTTTCTTCGATCGTGTCGTCGAACTCGGCCGAGGCCATGGTCGCCCCGCCCACCCCGTCACGGCCCGTCTTGGCACCCAGATAGACCACGGGCATGCCCACACCCGAGGCCGCCGAATAAAAGATCGCATCCGCATCGGCCAGACCGGCCGCAAAGGCGTTGACCAGACAATTGCCGTTATAGGAGGAATGAAACCGCACCTCGCCGCCCACGGTCGGCACACCGAAGGCATTGCCATAGCCGCCGATTCCCTCGACCACGCCGCGCACCAGATGCGCGGTCTTGGGATGTGAAGGCGCACCGAAGGATAGCGCATTCATTGCCGCGATGGGGCGCGCGCCCATGGTGAAGACATCGCGCAGAATTCCTCCGACCCCGGTTGCCGCGCCCTGATAGGGCTCGATGTAACTGGGGTGGTTGTGGCTCTCCATCTTGAAGATGACAGCCTGCCCGTCGCCGATATCGACCACACCCGCATTCTCGCCGGGTCCGCAGATCACCTGCGGCCCTTCGGTCGGCAGGGTGCGCAGCCATTTCTTCGAGGATTTGTAGGAACAATGCTCGTTCCACATCGCCGAGAAGATGCCCAGTTCGGTGAATGTCGGCTCCCGCCCGATAATCTCGAGAATGCGCGCGTATTCCTCCGGTGTCAGGCCATGCGCACCAATCAACTCATCGGTCAGGGCGGGTTCGCTCATGTCGGATCCTTTGCTGGCGGGGGCTTGCGCGCGTATCTATGCCAAAGCCCGCCCGAGCAAAAGACCCAAACAGATTGCGCCTGAAGGGATGCTCAAAGCGGAAATCGTACACGACGGCGAGGTGCGTTGGACAGCGCCAATAAGGCAGGCATCATGCCGGAACATTGTGCAAACGCAGAATCACTTTCAGGCGCAGCGCCGCAATTTCCCTTAGTCCCGTTTGCGCATTTGCGGAATGCCCAATAAAAAAGGGCCGAGCAATATGCCCGGCCTAAGTCCAACAGGGAGGTAAAGACGAGAAAAAATCATCTCGCCTGCCCTTAAATATGGGATTGCTCATCCATTACGCAAGTTAAATTATATTGCACCCGCAACATTGCTGCCATGCGTTGCAAACATGCCTCATGCAAAAGTTGTATCAAGCACTCACAAATGCCGTGCACGGCGATAGGCCACGATCTCCTCGACCACGAAATCCCGGAATGCCGCGATGCGGCGAGAATGGCGCAATTCCTCGGGGAAGGCGAGGAAAACCGGGATGTCCCCCGACGCGATCTCGGGCAGCACATGCACCAGTTCGGGGAAGTCCTCACTGACATAATCGGGCAGCACACCGATGCCCAGATGATTGATCACCGCCTGCAGCACACCGAAATAGTTGTTCACGGTAAAGCTTGATCGCAACTGCCGCGCGGTCAGCTTGCGAATCAGCTCCATGCCGACACTCACCTGCGCCGAGGTGATGCTCTGCGAAATCAGCCGAAACTCGCTGAGTTCTTCCAGCGTCTGCGGCGCACCATTGGCGCGCAGATACTCTGCCGAGGCGAAGAGTCGCATGTTCACGGTCATCAACCGCTTGCGGATCAGGTCAGCCTGACTGGGTTCCTTCATGCGGATGGCGATATCGGCCTCGCGCATGGGCAGGTCCAGCACACGCTCTTCCAGCATGAGGTCAATCTTGAGGTCCGGGTATTGCGCATAGAGCGCAGGCAAACGCGGGGCGAGGAACAGCGTGCCGAAACCGGTGGTCGTGGTGACGCGCAACTCTCCATGCACTTCGTCCTCGGTATCGCGTATCCGCGCCGAGGCCCCGTCGAGTGTCCGCGACATGGTGTTGGTTGCGTCAAAGAGCAACTCTCCCTGTTCGGTCAGAATCAACCCCCGCGCATGACGGTGAAACAGGGTGGCACCAAGGCTTTCTTCCAGCCCGCGAATTTGTCGGCTGACGGCGGATTGTGACAGTTGCAGCGCCTCGCCCGCATGTGTCAGGCTACCGGCATCCGCCACGGCGTGAAAGATTCTGAGCTTGTCCCAGTCCATGGCGTAATATCCGACAACACTGTTTCGCAAAGCAAGTTTGATTCGTTCTAGGCGCTTTTTTCCGTTCACAAAAGCGCTGATTGACTGAAAATTCGCTTTGTAGGTCAGATTTATTGACCTATACTTGTTTCAAACGCAACAGCTGCAAACGGGAGGTGCACATGGGGCGTCAGGACATCGCGCTCAGCGACCGCTTTGACATCGGAAAATCGCCAATTCTGCTGAACGGCACGCAGGCGCTGGTCCGGCTGATGCTTGCACAATCCGCGCGGGATCGCGCCGCCGGGCTGAACACCGCAGGATATGTTACCGGTTATCGAGGCTCGCCCCTGGGCGCAGTGGACCTGCAAATGACCCGCGCGAGAAAGCTGCTCGAAGCCGCTCAGGTCCGCTTTCAGGAAGGGCTGAACGAAGATCTTGCCGCGACCGCGCTCTGGGGGACCCAGCAGGCAGAGTTGCGCGGCGAAGGACGCCATGACGGTGTTTTCGGGCTGTGGTATGGCAAGGGGCCGGGGGTGGACCGCACCGGCGATGTGTTCCGTCATGCCAATATGGCAGGCACTTCGCCGCATGGCGGGGTGTTGGTCGCGATGGGTGATGACCATACCGGCGAATCCTCGACCGTGCTGCACCAGTCCGACTGGGCCATGGTAGATGCCTATATCCCGGTGCTTTCGCCTGCCGGTGTGCAGGAAATCCTCGATTACGGCCATTATGGCTATGCCCTTTCCCGGTTTGCCGGGGTGTGGGTCGGGCTCAAGACAATGAAAGAGAATGTCGAGGCGACCGCCGTGGTCGATGGCAACCCCCGCCGGATGCAGTTCGTCGCGCCCGAATTCACCATGCCCGAGGGCGGGCTGAGCATCCGGCTGGCCGACACACCCGTCGCGCAAGAAGCGCGGATGATCGATTACAAACGCTTCGCCGCCGAGGCCTTCAGCCGCGCCAATGGCATGGACAAGCGTATCTGGGGGAAACCCGGCGCAAAAATAGGTTTTGTCGCAGCAGGCAAGAACTGGCTCGATCTGGTCCATGCGCTGGGTCTCCTGGGCATCAGCGCGGAAGAGGCCGAGCGGCTGGGGCTGACCACCTACAAGGTCGGCCAGAGCTTCCCGCTGGATATGGAGGGCTTCCACGACTGGGCCGAGGGGCTGGAGCTGATTGTCGTGGTCGAAGAAAAGCGCAAACTGATCGAGGTGCAGGTCAAGGAAGCCATCTTCGATGACCGCAGGGGCCGCCGCGTCTATGGCTGGCACAAGGGCGACACATGGGAAAACGGGCGGCAGGTCGAACTGTTCCCGACCCGCTACGCGCTCGACCCGATCCTGATTGCCGAAAAGATCGGCGGGATTCTGATCGAGGAAGGCCGCGGCACCGACCGCGTCAAGGCCGGGCTGGCCATGCTGGCCGAATCGCGGCGCGCCGACAACGCTACCGAACTGGCCGCGCGCCTGCCCTATTACTGCTCGGGCTGCCCGCACAATATCTCAACCAAGGTGCCCGAAGGCCACCGCGCCTATGCGGGCATCGGCTGTCACTACATGGTGCAATGGATGGACCGCAACACGGTCGGGTTCACCCATATGGGCGGCGAGGGCGCTAACTGGATCGGCGAGGCTCCGTTCTCGACCCGCGAGCATGTGTTCCAGAACCTCGGCGACGGCACCTATAACCATTCGGGTGTTCAGGCCATCCGCGCGGCCTTGGCCGCGAATACCAACATCACATACAAGATCCTCTATAATGACGCGGTCGCCATGACCGGCGGTCAGAAGAACGAAGGGGGCCTTTCGCCCGACCAGATCGCGCATGAGCTAAGCGCAATGGGCGTCGGCAAGATCGAGGTCGTGTTCGACGAAAAGGAAGAACCCCGCCGCGCCGATTTTCCGAAAACCGTCGGCTGGCACAAGCGCGCCGATCTCGACGCGGTGCAAAAGGCTTGTGCCGTCCATAAGGGCGTTTCGGCAATCATCTATATCCAGACCTGTGCCGCCGAAAAGCGCCGCCGCCGCAAGCGTGGCGAGTTTCCTGACCCCGATACCCGCGTCTTCATCAATACAGATGTCTGCGAAGGCTGCGGCGATTGCGGCGTGCAGTCGAACTGCGTCTCGATCGTGCCAGTCGAGACCGAATTCGGGCGCAAGCGCGCCATCGACCAATCGTCTTGCAACAAGGATTACTCCTGCCTGCGCGGCTTCTGCCCGTCATTCGTCACGCTAGAGGGCGCAAAGCCCCGCAAGGCCGCCACCACGGAGGTCACACTCCCCGACCTGCCAGACCCCGATCTGCCGGAGATCAAGGGCACGCATAACATCGTCATCACCGGCGTCGGTGGCACCGGCGTCGTGACCGTGGGCGCGATCCTCGCGCAGGCGGCGCAGCTTGACGAAAAGGGCGCAGGGCTGATCGAGATGGCAGGGCTGGCGCAGAAGGGCGGTGCGGTGCATATCCACTGCCGCATCGCCAATGCCCCCGACGATATCTCGGCCATCCGTGTTGCCGTGGGCGAGGCGCATTGCGTTATCGGTGGCGATCTGGTCGTGTCGGCCGGGGCAAAGACGCTTGGGCTGATGCGCAAGGGCCAGACGGGTGCTGCCGTGAACAGTCACGAGATCATCACCGGCGACTTTACCCGCAACACCGAATTCCGCATCCCGACCGAGGACCTGAAAATCGCCCTGCAATCGCGTCTGGGCGAGAGTGTTCACCTGTTCGACTATTCGGATTTCGCCAAGCGCCTGCTGGGGGACAGCATCTTTTCGAACATGATGGTGCTCGGGGCCGCCTGGCAGATGGGCCTCGTGCCGCTGAGTGAGGACGCGATCCTGCGCGCCATCGAACTGAACGGCGCCGCGGTCGACCGCAACACCCGCGCCTTCTCGCTCGGGCGCTGGTCGGTGACACACCAGTCCGATGCTGCAAAGCTGCTGCAGGATACAGTCATCCAGAAACCCCTGTCACTGGACGAAAAGATCCGGCTGCGCGAAGAGCATCTCGCCGCCTATCAGTCGAAACGGCTGGTCAAGCGTTTCCGCAAGCTGATCGACAAGGCCCCGGATGACCGGCTGAAAGAGGCGGTTGCCAAGGGTTACCACAAGCTGCTGAGCTACAAGGACGAATACGAGGTCGCACGCCTGCATCTCGACACTCTGGAAAAGGCGCGCAAGGAATTCGAAGGCGATTTCACCCCGCGCTTCCACCTCGCCCCGCCACTGATCGCGCGCATGGGCTCTGATGGCCGCCCGGTCAAGCGCAGCTTCGGGCCATGGATCGTCAAGGG
This sequence comes from Paracoccaceae bacterium, assembly GCA_007116575.1. Taxonomy (GTDB): domain Bacteria; phylum Pseudomonadota; class Alphaproteobacteria; order Rhodobacterales; family Rhodobacteraceae; genus Roseinatronobacter. The sequence continues at coordinate 14,056 of SKIF01000010.1, read as the reverse complement.
GTTCAGACTGCTGGCGCGGCTCAAGGTTCTGCGCGGCACGCCGCTGGATATTTTCGGCTATACCGCCGAGCGGCGCATGGAGCGGCGCTTGATCCGCGAATATGAGGCCACTATGACGCAGGCCATACAGAACCTCACCCCCGAGACCCTTGCAGGCGCTGTGGAACTGGCGGAACTGCCCCTGCAGATCCGCGGCTTCGGCCCGGTCAAGCGCCGAAGCGCCAAAGCCGCCGCCAAGCGCCGGGACGAACTGCTGGCGCAAATTCAGACAGCAGACAAATCCGCCACACTGGCTGCAGAATAGCCCCGACTGTCACACGCCTGTCACGAGAAGAGCAGAGACGCGCAATCATCCTACGCCTGACAGGAGCGCGCGACATGAATCAGACCTTGCTCAAGAATATCAGCTACGCCCCCTCTGCCCGGTCGCTACCTGCGCAAACTCTGATTCGCACCATCGAGAATGCCACAGGCCGCCACCGGCTGCTGCTCCGCGCCCGCGCCCAGATGAGCGCGCCCGATGCCGGGCACGCGTTCTGGTGCAACATGATGCAGGTTTACGGCCTGAAACTGGAACTCACCCGCGGCACGCTCGACCATATCCCCGACAAGGGCCCGCTGGTGATGATCGCCAATCATCCTTTCGGTATTCTGGACGGGCTGGTGATGGGCTATCTGCTGGACAGGATGCGCGGCGATTTCCGGATCATGGCGCATTCCGCCTTTCGCGGCGCCCCCGAGGTCGCCCGCGCCATCTTGCCCATCGACTTTTCGGGCACGCGCGAGGCCGAGAAGGCAAATCTGCGCACGCGGGCGGAAGCCATCAGCTATCTGCGCGCGGGCGGGGCCGTCGGTATCTTCCCCGGCGGCACAGTCTCTACCGCGCAGCGCCCCTTCCAGCGCCCCGCTGACCCGAGATGGCGGATGTTCAGCGCACGCATGATCCAGCGGTCCGGGGCAACAGTCGTGCCGATCTGGTTCGACGGGGCCAATTCGCGCCTCTTCCAGCTTGCCAGCCGGTTGAACTACACTCTGCGCATGGCGCTGCTGATCCGCGAATTCAAGACCCGCGTGAACCGCCCGGTCCGCATGGCCATCGGTCGGCCCATCGGCCCCGATCAGCTAGCGCGCTTCCACGGTCAGCCGAAAGAAATGATGGATTTCCTGCGCGCCGCAACCTATGGAATGGCAGACGCCCCCATCGACCCGATGCAGCTTGGCTACGAATTCGAGGGGGTATATCGACACTAAGGCGACGGGGCAGCGGGACTATATGGCAGTTGGCATCTTTGATTCAGGGCTTGGCGGGCTGACGGTGCTGGGCGCGCTGACCGAACGTCTGCCGGAAGTTCCCTTTGTCTATCTGGGGGATAACGCGCATACGCCTTACGGCGTACGCGATGCCGATGACATCTTCGCACTGACCTGTGCGGGCGTCGAGCGGCTCTGGGATGAAGGCTGCGATCTGGTGATCCTCGCCTGCAACACCGCCTCTGCCGCCGCGCTCAAGCGGATGCAAGAGACATGGGTGCCCGAGAACAAGCGCGTGCTGGGCGTTTTTGTTCCCCTGATCGAGGCGCTGACCGAACGCCAATGGGGCGACAACTCGCCGCCGCGCGAAGTTGCGGTCAAGCATGTCGCCCTCTTTGCCACGCCCGCCACGGTCTCCAGCCGCGCCTTCCAGCGCGAACTGGCCTTTCGCGCCATCGGCGTCGATGTCGAGGCACAGCCCTGCGCCGGGGTGGTGGACGCGATCGAACAGGGCGACATGCAATTGGCCGAGGCGCTGGTGCATTCTCATGTCGAATCGCTCCTGCGCCGGATGCCCCGCCCCGAAGCGGCTGTGCTGGGCTGCACACATTACCCACTGGTCGAGCACGCCTTCCGCGAGGCACTGGGCGCAGGGGTCGATGTCTATTCGCAACCCAATCTCGTTGCTGCGAGCCTCGAGGACTACCTGCGCCGCCGCCCCGAGATGCTGGGCACGGGCCGCGACAGCCTGTTCCTGACCACGGGCGAGCCGGTAAATGTGTCCCGCAAGGCCACGCAATTCCTGCGACGACAGATCAGCTTTCGCGCCGCCTGATCTCCATTTTCTTGCCCCAAATACTCCCGCGCGGAGCGCTTCCCCGGCTGCCTCACCGCGCACCACTTGAGAGAGTGACCACACCATGCCGAAAAACATCGCGATTCTGGGTGCCTCCGGCTATACCGGCGCCGAGCTGGTCAGGCTGATCGCCACCCATCCCGACCTTAACATCACTGCCCTTACCGGCGAGCGCAAGGCCGGTCAGCCCATGGCGCAGGTCTTTCCCTTCCTGCGCCATCTTGACCTGCCCGATCTCTGCCGCATCGAGGATGTCGATTTCAGCACCGTTGACCTCGCCTTCTGCGCGCTGCCGCATGCGACGTCGCAGGCGGTGATCAAGGATCTGCCGCGTGATCTGAAGATCGTCGATCTGTCCGCCGATTTCCGGCTGCGTGATCCGGCAGATTATGAGAAATGGTATGGCAAGCCTCATGCCGCGCCAGAGCTTCAGAAAGAGGCCGTCTATGGCCTGACCGAGTTCTACCGCGACGAGATCCGCGCCGCCCGGCTGGTCGCTGGCACAGGCTGCAACGCGGCGACGGGTCAGTATATCCTGCGCCCGCTGATCGAGGCGGGCTGCATCGACCTGGACCGGATCATCCTTGATCTGAAATGCGGCGTTTCGGGCGCGGGCCGGGCGCTGAAGGAGAATTTGCTCCATGCGGAACTCTCCGAGGGCACCCAAGCCTATGCTGTCGGCGGCACGCACCGGCATCTGGGCGAATTCGATCAGGAATTCTCGGCAGTCGCAGGCCGGCAGGTAGCGATTCAGTTCACGCCGCATCTGATGCCCTTCAACCGCGGCATCCTTGCCACGGCATGGCTGGACGGCGATGCCACGCAAATTCACGAAGTTTTGCAGGCCCGGTATTGCGCTGAATCAATGATCTGCATGCTACCTTTTGGCACAACCCCCTCGACTCATGATGTGCGCGGGTCAAATTTCGTGCATATTGGGGTCGTCGCGGATCGGGTACCAGGGCGCGCAATCGTGGTCGGGGTGCTCGACAACCTTTGCAAGGGCTCCAGCGGGCAGGCGGTGCAGAACGCCAATCTGATGCTGGGGCTGGAAGAGATGACCGGATTACGGGGAACACCGTTGTTCCCCTGAGGTGGGAATGACATGAAAAGCCTGAAGAAGACCCGGCGCATTCAGATCATCACAGTGGCCGCAGTGGCGCTCGCACTGTCGACGGCGCTGATCGGCTACGCCATGCGCGATGGAATCAATTTCTTCCGTTCTCCTTCGGAAGTGTTGGCCTCGCCGCCACCGCCCAATGAGGTGTTCCGTATCGGCGGTCTGGTCGAGGCCGGATCGATCACGCGCGGGCAGTCCGACACCGTTCACTTCCGCGTGACCGACGGGATGGCCTCGGTCGAGGTACAGTATCGCGGCATCCTGCCCGATCTCTTCACCGAGAGCGAAGGTACGGTCGGCACCGGGCGTTTTGTCGATGGTGTCTTTGTCGCGCAGGAAATCCTCGCCAAGCATGACGAGACCTATATGCCGCGCGAGGTGATGGAAGCGCTGAAGGAACAGGGCGAATGGCGCGGGCCAGACCCCGACGCACTGCCCGAACCGCAAAGCTGAACCCGAATCTGGCGCAGCAAAAAACCCGCCCTCCGCTACGCAGAGGACGGGTTTTTCGTGTATTTCCGGCAAAATGAAACCGGCAGTTATCGCCCCTCGAAACTGGCAGGGCGCTTTTCGAGAAAGGCCAGCACGCCTTCCTGAAAGTCGCGTGTCTTGCCGGATTCGGCCTGCAACTGCGCCTCCAGCGCGAGTTGTGCGTCAAGCGTGTTGGACAGGCTCGCGCGCAGCGCAAGGCGGATATTGCGGTAGGCGACCGTCGGGCCTTGGGCGAGACTGCCCGCGCGCTCCTGCCAATGGGCGGCAAAACCCTCATCCGGCACGGCCTCCAGAATCATGCCCCAGTCAGCGGCCTGGCTGGCACTGATCTTGTCGGCAAACAGCATCGCGCCCATGGCGCGGGCAAAGCCGATCTGTCGCGGAAGGAAATAAGTGCCACCCGCATCGGGGATCAGGCCGATGCGCGAGAACGCCTGAATGAAGCTCGCCGATTGCGCCGCGATCACCACATCCGCCGCCAGTGCCAGATTCGCCCCGGCCCCCGCCGCCGAGCCATTCACCGCCGCGATCACCGGCACCGGCGCGTCATAGATGGCGCGCAGCATGGGCTCGTATTCCTCGCGCAGGGTGCGTTCGAGGTCGATCTGCGCGGCATTGCCGCCATCGCCCAGATCCTGCCCCGAACAGAAGGCCCGCCCTGCCCCGGTGAGCACCAGCACGCGGACCCGCGCGCCGACATCCTTGACCGCATGGGTGATTTCGGCCCGCATCTGCTTGTTGAGCGCGTTCATCACATCGGGGCGGTTGAGCGTGATGATGCCGACGCCGTCGGCCTCGGTGACAAGCAGCGTGTCGTATTCCATGGGTCGTCTCCTCGCGTTTTGCGCCACATTACCCGTGACGTGCCCGAGGGGAAGCCCCGACATGGCGTCAGTCTTTCAGAAGTTCCTTCAGCCGCGCCTCGTCCTCGGGGCTCAGCCCTTCGCGCATGGGCTCCGGCGCGGTCTCACGGCGTCGCAGATAGAGCAGCGCGCCCAGCATGGTGATAACGAACAGCGCCGGCGCGGCTACCCACAGGATCAGATTCGCGCCCTCGGTCGTCGGGCGCAGCAGGACATATTCACCGTAGCGCTCGACAATGAAGGCTATAACCTCGGCATCACTGTCGCCCTCGACCAGCCGTTCACGCACCAGAAGGCGCATGTCGCGGGCCAGGTCGGCGTTTGATTCGTCGATCGATTCGTTGCGACAGACAAGGCAGCGCAGCCCGGCCGAAAGGTCGCGGGCGCGTTGCTCAAGCACCGGATCGTCGAGGATCTCGTCGGGCTGCACGGCCAGCGCAGGCCCTGTCAGCCCCACCACCAGCCCAAGAGCCAGCACAATGGCAATCAGGCGGGTCATTCAGCGGGCACCGCGCCGCGTGCATCGCGGCTCGCCCCTGCGGCCACACGGTAGCGCCGGTCGCTCAGGCTGAAGATGCCGCCCAGCGCCATCAGGAAACACCCGAACCAGAGCCAGTTCGCGAAGGGTTTGATATAGGTCCGCACCACCCAGCCGCCATTATCCTGCGGGTCACCCAGCGTGATATACAGATCACGCAGCACCCGGTAGTCGATGGCCGCTTGAGTGGTGGGCATCCCTGCGACGGGGTAGAAGCGTTTCTCGGGGCGCAGCGTGGCGACGGGTCGCCCGTCGCGCGTGGCCTCGATGATCCCCATGGTCGAGACATAGTTCGGCCCCTGCACCCGGTCCACCGAGTTCAGCGTCAGCGTATAGCCGCCCTTCTCCCAGCTTTCGCCGATCTGAACGACACGGATATCCTCGCTCTCCCACCCCATCAGCGAGGCGACAGCAAAGACCGAGATCCCCAGCCCGGCATGGGCAGTGGCCTTTCCCCAATCGGCGCGGGGCAGGCGGGTCAGGCGGCGCAGGCGGCCCCCGATATCACCCCGCCCGGTGCGCGACCACAGATCAACCACCGAGCCAAGCACCACCCAGACCGCCAACGCCAGCCCGATGGGCACAAGCGGCGAATTGCCGGTCTGCAGCGCCCATGTCAGCGCACCCATGGCCACCGAGAACACCGCAAGCCCCCAGAGCGACCGCATGGCGCGTTCCAGATTGCCGCGTTTCCAAGGCAGAATCGCCCCGATCGGCAACACCATGGCCAGCGCCACCATGAAGGGCGTGAATGCGACGTTGAAAAAAGGCGGCCCGACCGAAAGCACCCGGTCAAACAGCATCTCGGCCACCAACGGCCACATCGTTCCGATGAAGATCACGAAGCTGGAGACGGCAAGCAGCACATTGTTGATCACCAGCGCCGATTCGCGGCTGACTGTGGCGAAAACGCCCTTGGCCTCGAGCACCGGCGCGCGGAACGCAAAAAGCGTCAGCGCGCCCCCCATGAAGGCCGCGACGATCATCAGGATGAATATGCCGCGCTCCGGGTCCATGGCAAAGGCATGGACCGAGGTCAGAAGCCCCGAGCGCACGATGAAGGTGCCGATCAGCGAAAAGCCGAACCCCAGAATTGCCAGCAGGATCGTCCAGCTTTTCAGCGTCTCGCGTTTCTCGACCACGATGGCCGAGTGCAGCAGCGCCGCCGCGAAAAGCCAGGGCATCAGCGAGGCATTCTCGACCGGGTCCCAGAACCAGAACCCGCCCCAGCCCAGCTCGTAATAGGCCCACCACGAGCCTGTTGCGATGCCGATGGTCAGGAACACCCAGGCCGCCAGCGTCCAGGGCCGCACCCAGCGCCCCCAGGCGGCATCGACGCGCCCCTCGATCAGCGCGGCGACAGCGAAGCTGAACGCCATCGAGAGGCCGACATAACCCAGATAGAGAAAGGGCGGGTGAAAGGCGAGGCCCGGATCCTGCAACAGCGGGTTCAGATCCGTCCCGTCAAAGGGCGGGGAAGCCAGCCGCGTGAACGGGTTGGAGGTGAAGATCGTAAACGCCATGAACGCCGCCGTGATCGCCGATTGCACGGCCAGAACACGCGCCTGCAACGAGGCTGGCAGATTGCCCCCGAACCATGCCGCGCAGGCCCCGAACAGCGTCAGGATCAGCACCCATAACAGCAGCGAGCCCTCGTGATTCCCCCACACGCCCGAAATCTTGTAGATCAGTGGCTTGAGCGTGTGCGAATTGTCCACCACCAGCTTGACCGAGAAATCCGACACCAGAAAAGCGTAGGTCAGCGCCGCATAGGAAAAGCCGATCAGCAGGAATTGCGTCGTCGCCATCGGGTTGGCAATCACCATCCAGTCGCGCCAGCCCTTGTGCGCGCCAATGAGCGGGATAAGCGACTGCGCCAGAGCCACGGCAAAGGCGAGGATGAGGGCGAAATGTCCGAGTTCTACTATCATGCTCAGGGTTTTATCGCAGATCCTGTGCATGGCAAAGCCTCTTTACCGCGTCCAGATGTGGCTTTCGGTCACAGAATGGTCAGCGGATCGGCAGGGCCGGGCTTGACCTTGGGGGTCTTGCGCGCCAGCTTGAAGGCGGCAGGGCGGAGGCTGCACGAATGCAAGACAATTTCGCGAGTATCAGTGCCGTGCAGGCGCTGCTGGCAGAGCAATCCTATATCGCTGACCGATCGCTCGCGACTGTGGTGTTTCTGTCGCTGCGCCTCGGTCGCCCGATCTTTCTGGAAGGCGAGCCCGGCACCGGCAAGACCGAGATTGCGCGCGCCATCGCAACGGGGCTTGGTCGCCATCTGATCCGGCTGCAATGCTATGAGGGGCTTGATGCGGCCTCTGCGGTCTATGAGTGGAACTTCCCCGCCCAGATGCTGGCAATCCGCGCCATGGAAGCAAGCGGCGAACGCACCGAGATGCAGACCACTCTTTTCGGCCCCGACTATCTTATCGAGCGCCCGCTCCTGCAGGCCATGCGCCCGCAGGAGGGTGGCCCCCCCGTCCTGCTGATCGACGAGATCGACCGCACCGACGAGCCCTTCGAGGCCTTCCTGCTCGAGGCGCTGTCCGATTATCAGGTCACCATCCCCGAACTCGGCACAATCCGCGCGGCAGAGCCGCCCATTGTGATTCTGACCTCCAACCGCACTCGAGAAGTGCATGATGCGCTCAAGCGGCGTTGCCTCTATCACTGGGTCGGCTATCCCTCCTTTGAACGCGAACTCGAGATCCTCAGCGCCCGCGCGCCCGAGGCCAGCGCCGCCCTCTCGCGCGAGATCGTGGCCTTCGTGCAGCGGTTGCGCAGCGAGGATCTGTTCAAGAAGCCGGGCGTCGCCGAAACCATCGACTGGGCGAAATGCCTGCTCGCGCTCGATGTGCTCGAACTCTCGCCCGAGGTCATCTCCGACACGCTCGGCGCGATCCTCAAGTATCAGGACGATATCGCCCGACTGCAGGGGATGGAGGCGAAGAAAATCCTTGATGAAGCCCGCCAGTCGCTGGAGCCCGCATGAGGTTCACCTTGCCAGCAATACTCTGGGGTGAGCTGGCGCAGCCAAGAGGGGCAACGCCCCTGCGCCCCGCCTGATCATGGCGCGCTACGCTGATCTGCCGATCCCCGAAGACGGCAAGCTCGTCGACAACATCACCCATTTCGCGCGCGCGCTGCGCCGCGCAGGGCTGCCCATCGGGCCGGGGCGCGTGCAGGCGGCGATCGAGGCCGTGGCCGCAGCCGGGTTCGAACGCAAGGCCGATTTCTACTGGGCGCTGCATGCCGTTTTCGTCAACCGACCCGAAGAGCGGCAAATCTTCGCGCAGATCTTCCGCCTCTACTGGCGCGACCCGCGCTATCTCGAACACATGATGTCGCTGATGCTGCCCGCGATCCGCAATGCCAGCGAAGAGAAAGCCGCTGAGGCAGCCGCGAAACGCGCGGCCGAGGCCCTGCTCGACGGGGCCACAGCGCCGGAACAGCCCGAAAACAAACCGCAGGACGAGGAAAACACCGAAGTTCAGATCGATGCCTCGCAGACGGCCTCAGGCCAGGAGCGGCTGAGAACGCTCGATTTCGAGCAGATGTCCACCGAAGAAGTGACCGCTGCGAAGAGGATGCTCGCGCGCCTGACCTTGCCTGTGAAACCCATCGCTACGCGGCGCCTGAGAGCCTGCCCGCAGGGTCAGCGGCCCGACTGGCGGCGGACCATGCGCGGCGCGATCCGTCAGGGCGGCGAGATTCCCCGCATCCACCGCCGCCGCCCGGTCCCGCGCTGGCCTGCGCTCGTGGTGCTCTGCGATATTTCGGGCTCTATGTCGCAGTATTCGCGCATGGTGCTGCATTTCGTCCATGCTGTTGCCAACCGGCAGGGACAGGGCTGGGCAAAGGTCCATGCCTTCACCTTCGGCACGCGGCTGACCAATATCACCCGCCACCTGCGCACCCGCGATGTCGATGCCGCGCTCAATGCCGCAGGCTCGGAAGCGCAGGACTGGCAGGGCGGCACCCGCATCGGGGCCTGTCTGCGCGCGTTCAATGTGGATTGGTCGCGCCGCGTGCTGTCACAGGGCGCGGTGGTGCTGCTCATTTCGGACGGGCTCGACCGCGATGACCCGGAGCTTCTCGCGCATGAGATGGAGCGGTTGCACCTGTCCGCGCGCCACCTGATCTGGCTCAACCCGCTCTTGCGCTGGGATGAGTTCACCCCTCGTGCGCGCGGTATCCGCGCGATGCTGCCGCATGTCGATGCGTTCCGCGCGGCCCATTCCATCGCCTCGCTCGAAGCGCTGGCCGAGGCACTCTCGGACCCGCAGTGCAGTGGCGAGAAAGCCCGGCTCATGGCTGCGCTCGCGCAGGCGTGACGGCCCCTTGGCAGGCGGGCGCGTTTGCGTCACCATGGAGCCAGCCAGCGAGGAGGTCAGCAGATGAAGATCACCACCAATGGTGACGGCCAGACCGTCATCAGCACCTTCGAGATGACCCCGGGCACCTGCGCGGATGTGCTCGAAGCCCTGCAGGATGCCTATGACAAGGTCATCCGTCACCAACCCGGATTTTTGGGCGGGGCGATTCATGTCAATGACGCGCAGACACGGATTGCGACCTACTCGCGCTGGCGCGAGCGGAGCGATTTCCAGGCCATGCTGCGCACCCCCGAGATGCGAGAACGCAACCGCGCCATCGCCCAGATGTGCGCGAGATTCGAGCCGGTGATGTATGAGGTCGCCGCCCTCTATCAGCCCGACTGAAGCCAGTGATGCGCTGCTTTCTGGGGCTGGAACTGCCGCAGCATATCCGCAGCCAGCTTGTGCTGCAGCAATTCCTGATGCCGGTCAAACGCAAGCTGCCGCCCGAGAATTTTCATGTCACACTGGTCTTTCTGGGTGACACGGATAACGCGCAGCTAGATGCACTCGATCTGGCGCTGTCGCGGCTGGAATCCGCCCCTGTTCAGCTGGTACTGGAGGGGCTGGGACTCTTCGGAAAGGACAAGGCGCATAATCTGCACGCTCGCGTGCGGCCTGACCCTGTATTGATGCGGCTGCATGAAAAACTGGTGCGGATCGCACGCGAAGCAGGTTTCGCACCGGAAAAGCGCCGCTATCAACCCCATGTCACGCTGTCCTATCTGCGCCCGGGCAGTTTCGAGCAACCCACTCTGGAACAGGCTGTCGCGCAATCAAGCCAGTTTCGCACCGAACCCTTCGAGGTCACGGAAATCGCGCTGTTCCGCTCACATCTGCGCCCCGATGGCGCGGTCTATGATGTTCTCGAACGCTACCCGCTTTCGGCCGCACTGCGCGCCTTGAAACTATAGCTGTGAAGCTGCGCGCCATAGCTGCGCAGCCAGTTCCGATGGGCTGTGTAATCCGGCATCAGACGGCCCACGCAATCCCAGAAGGCGCGCGAATGGTCCATATGCGCCAGATGCGCAACCTCATGTGCGACGACATAATCGAGCACGTCAGGCGGAGCCATGATCAGCCGCCAGGAAAACATCAGCCGCCCCTGCGACGTGCACGACCCCCAGCGCGAACGCGTGTCGCGCAGCGTGACCGCCTTCGCGCGGCGACCCAGCGCTGTCGTATAGCGCTCGACCGCAGGTAGCAGCGCCGCGCGGGCATCGGCCTTCAGAAACGTCTCCAGCCGCGGGCCCGTGCGGGTGCCGGAGGGATCAGGCGGAACCAGAAGCGAATCCCCCGCCAGCCGGATCCTCTGCCCTTCGGCTTCGCGCAGCTCCAGTAAGTTTCCGCGATAGAGCAGCGTCCCGCCGGGCCTGACCGGTGCCGGAGCCTGCACCCGGTCCAGCGCCTTGCGCAGCCATGCGGCCCGTTCGTTCAAAAAGCCCAGCGCCTGCGCCTGCGGAAAGCGCGGCGGGATGGTCAGCGTCGCCCGCCCGTCCAGCCCCGAAACACGCAGGCTCAGCCGGCGCGCGCGCCTCGAACGGCGCAGCGTCACCTCCAGCGCGGGCGAACCGGGCAACCGCGCCACCCCGTCCTGCACGGCGATCCCTTCAAGCGTTTGTGTGCTCTGCCCCATACGGAAAAACCGCCTGCCTCGCGCGTTGGCCCCTGCTGGGGCCTTTACAGCTAGTCCGAGTTATGGCACGGCACGAGGCTTGAAGAAAGACTTGCTCGCAGAGGAATTCCCGATGTCCAATCCAGAATGGGGCGTGAAGCGCGTCTGCCCAGAGACCGGCAAGAAGTTCTACGACCTCAACAAGGACCCGATCATCAGCCCCTATACGGGGAAGGTGGTGGTCAACGATTTGCAGGACCGCCGCACCGAAGACACGTCCGCCGCACTCAAGGCCAAGGCTACTACCTCTGCCAAGGCTGACGACGACGATCTGCTGGTCGATGATGAAGACGCGGTTGAGGTGGATGACGAACTGCTGGAAGACGATGACGAAGATACAGTTGCGCTCGACGATCTGGCAGACGTGTCTGCCGATGACGACGACTGAGCCGCAACACGGAACATCCGTGCGCGGTTTTTTCTGTTGCGTCCGCGCGTGCGCTTGCGTATGACGCTCGGCATTGGGGGGCCATAGCTCAGTTGGGAGAGCGCTTGAATGGCATTCAAGAGGTCAGGGGTTCGACTCCCCTTGGCTCCACCAATCACGGTCCGGGTGGCAGAGGGCACTTATCTTAGCGTTTTCGCATAGTTAGCTCTCGGTTTATGGTCACATGGGCCCTGGACGACCTGGCTGGACTGATATCGACGGCATTGCAGGGCATTGTTCCTTGCCGCCCTGCTACGTGTCTACCGCGCTTGTCTGCTCTGGCGCAGAAACCCGACGCCACCATTTTCGCTGCTGGTGCAGGGCTTGCAGGATTGTACCTCGCGCCAGTGTATGAGCGATGTCCACATCACAAGTCTCATGGCAAGATCGGATGCGCTTAGCGCGACCTGCTGTAACCATCCAAACACCCTTGCCCAGGTCAAGCACAGCCATGTGTGCGCTGCTTTGAACGCGATTCAGCGGCCCGAGGTCTGCCGATTCAGTTAGCTCAAAACAAAACCCACCCCGCCATTATCAGGCGCTGGGTGGGTCATGCTTTCGGAATTTTGCCAAAGCAGGGCGACATGGTCGCCCTGCATATGCGTCACATCCGGACCTTGTCGGAACGCAGCCCGTCTATGCCGAGACTTTCTGCGTTTCGTTCTGCAGCGACATCAAAGCCGATGCCTCATGCGGTGCCAGAACACGACGGGCTGCAGCATAGCCGCGTTGCCCCTTGCGCGACCCCAACTCGGGGAAGAGCTCAAGCAACTCTTCGCGTTGCTGGCTATCGAGACCGTTCAGGGTCATATCGGCGGGCTGGAAGCTTTCGCTCCATGCGCCCTCTGAGTCGATAACCTGATGGCGGTCAAACATGATGTGCACATAGGTCACCGGGCGCGCATCAAAGCTGATCCCGGGCTGGCCGACCAGATCGCTGGCAGCCACAAGCACATCGCGTTCCCCGAACATCATCTCGGCGTGAATGCCGCTGACCAGCATCCGGTGACCGGGCGAAACACGCAGATCACGACGCGGCAGATTGTTGCCAAGCGCACCAGCCTTGATCATGACCGACGTGAAATCCGGGTTTTGCGCCAGATATGTGCCGTCAAGCGTGCGCTGACCCGCCCACCGCACTTCCTGATACCCGTCGTCGCGGGTCAGAACGCGATCACCCACGCGAATCTCTTCGACCGGCTTCAACCCGTCCGTCGTCGCAATGAGTGTGCCCGCCGCGAAGCAGGGTACCGTAATCTTCACGTTGCCGAGATCGAACCCGCCTTTGCCGTCAGTGACGACATATTTGAACGTTTCCTGCCCAAAGAAGCCGGGATTCGGTGTGTAAGTGAAGTCACCGGTATCCTTGTCCATGACAACAGTACCGTTCTCCGGCTGTGTATGGATCAACACCGAGAGATCATCGCCATCGGGGTCGACGTCATTGTCGAGAACGTTGCCCTCAAACTCCTCTCCGATCCCGTCCGTCGTGAAGATGTCCTTGAATGCCACGGGCGGCTGGTTCTCCGGCTCGCACGGCTCGTCGGAGACGAACAGATTGACCGTCGCCGTGTCTTCTCCGCCACGGCCATCGCTGATCGTGTACTCAAAGCTGTCCGGCCCGGTGAACCCGTCATTGGGCGTGTAGACGAAATCGCCATCCGGCCCCAGCGTCACTGTCCCGTTTTCCGGGTCCGTATTGCTGATCACCGTCAGCGGATTATCGTCCGGGTCCGAATCATTGTCCAGCACATTGCCGGTGATGTCTTCGTCGAACGGCCCGAAGAAAAAGTCGTTCTGAGCGAAGGGCGGATTGTTCGGCTCTTCCCCGACCGTGATGAACACTGTCGCGGTGTCTTCGCCACCATTGCCATCACTGGCCGTGTAGGTGAAGCTGTCACTGCCGAAGAACCCGTCATTGGGCGTGTAGCTGAATTCACCGTCGTCGTTCATGATGACAGTGCCGTTCGCCGGATCAGTGGTGCTAATCACCGTCAGCAAATCGCCATCCGGATCAGTGTCATTATCCAGAACACTGCCGATGACTGTCTCGCCAAATCCTGTTTCGAACACGTCGTCCACCGCATTGGGCGGCGCGTTGACCGTCACAATGACCGAGGCGATATCGGTGCCACCATTCCCATCGGTGATCTGATAGGTGAAGCTGTCTTGACCAAAGAACCCGTCATTGGGCGTGTAGGTCACCGTCCCATCGTCGTTCTGCAGGATCGTGCCATTGGACGGCGGTGTGAAGCCGTTAATAATGAGCGGATCGCCATCGGGGTCGCTGTCATTCGCCAGCAGGTCAATGGTAACCGGCTCGCCCTTCTGGGTGAAGCCCTCATCATCCTCGGCATTGGGCGGCGCGTTGACCGACACGACCACAGTCGCCGTATCCTCGCCACCATTGCCATCACTGACGGTGTAGGTGAACTGGTCCTGACCAAAGAACCCG
>SKIF01000108.1 GCA_007116575.1 Paracoccaceae bacterium | reverse complement strand
TGCACCGCCACTGGCATCAACAGCGCCATCGCGCCCACATTGTTCATGAAGCCCGACAGAAGCGCGCCCAGCCCCATCAGCGCGCCCATGCTGGTCAGCCGCCCGGCCTCGCGCGGCAGCACTGTGCGCGCGAGCCAGTCCACTGCGCCCGTGTTCTGCAGACCCTGGCTCAGGACCAGCACACAGGCCACCGTGATCACCGCCGGATGGCCGAAGCCTGCAAAAGCCTCCGCCGCCGGCACCAGCCCGGCCAGAACACAGCCCAGCAGCGCCAGCAGCGCCACAATGTCATGGCGCAGCCGCCCCCAGAGAAACAGGCCCATTGTGGCCGCAAGGATGACAAAGATCAGAAGTTGCGGCGTGCTCATCAGCGGGGTTTCCCGAAAGCGGTCAATGGGTCTGCATATCTGACGCCACAAACAACGAAAAGGGGCGCCGCTGCGGCGCCCCTTGGCTCTGCGATCAACCGCGCATCAGTCGCGCGGTTCGTTCATCAGCCCGCGAATGACCGCATAACACGCGCCCAGCAGGACCAGCGTGAAGGGCAGCCCCGTTGACACTGCCATCGCCTGAAGCGCCGCCAGCCCCCCGCCGAGCAGAAGCGCGATGGCGACCGCGCCCTCGAAACTGGCCCAGAACACACGCTGGATAACCGGCGCATTGGTCTTGCCCCCGGCGGCAATCGTGTCGATCACCAGGCTGCCCGAATCCGACGAGGTGATGAAGAACACGATGACCAGCACGATCCCGATGAAGGATGTGATCGCGGTCAGCGGCAGTTGCGTCAGCATCTGGAACAGTTTCAGCTCCAGCGCCGCATCCTGCACCGCCGTATAGCCGTCATTCACGACCTGGCTGATCGCCGTGCCGCCCATCGCGGTCATCCACAAGACTGACAGCAGCGTCGGCACGATAAGCACCGCAATCAGGAATTCGCGCACGGTCCGGCCCCGGCTGACGCGGGCGATGAACATGCCCACGAAAGGCGACCAGCTGATCCACCAGGCCCAGTAGAAGGCGGTCCAGCCCCCGGCGAAGTTGCTGTCTTCACGCCCGAAGGGCATCGACAATTCCGGCAGATACCGGCCATAGGCCAGCAGATTGTCGAAGAATCCGGTCAGGATGGCCAGTGTCGGCCCGGCCAGAACCACGAAAAACAGCAGCAGCGCGGCAAGGCCCATATTGACCTCGGACAGCACTTTCACACCGCCTTCAAGCCCGCGGATGATCGAGCCGATGGCGATCAGCGTGATCACGATGATCAGCAGGATCAGCATCGAATTGCCTGTGCCCAGACCGAACAGGAAGTTCAGACCCGCCGCGGCCTGCTGCGCGCCGATCCCCAGCGAGGTTGCCAGCCCGAAGACAGTCGCAAACACGGCCAGAATGTCGATGATATGCCCCGGCCAGCCCCAGACACGCTCCCCAAAGATCGGGTAGAAGGCCGAGCGCAACGTCAGCGGCAAGCCCTTGTTATAGCTGAACAGCGCCAGCGCCAGTGCGACCACCGCATAGATCGCCCAAGGGTGCAGGCCCCAATGGAAGATCGTGGCGGCCATGCCCAGCCGACGGGCTTCCTCGACATTGCCTTCAGCCCCGCCCAGCGGGGCCCAGTCCGTGCGCAACCCGTCTTCACCGACCGAGATGCCCCCGAAGGCAGTCGAATAATGCGACATCGGCTCAGAGACACCGAAGAACATCAGACCGATGCCCATGCCAGCGGCAAACAGCATCGAAAACCAGCCGATATAGCCGAAATCCGGCGTGGCCTCTGGCCCGCCCAGCCGAACCTTGCCAAGGGGCGAGATCACCAGCCCCAGACAAACCAGCACGAAGATGTTGCCGGATGCGAGGAAGAACCAGTCGAGATTGCTGGTCAACCAGTCGCGCAGGCCCACAAACATCGGCTCGATCTCATTCTGAAAGGCCAGTGTCAGGAAGACAAACAGCATCACCCCGATGGCGGAAACCGAAAACACCACCTTGTGGATATCCAGCTCCATCGAGACGGCACCGCTGAAATTGTCCTGCCCGATGTCATATTCGGTCTCGATGATCTCCGTCTCGCCCTCAGGCTCGGGGATCGGTTCAACCTCGGGGGTGTCGTCCACGGCCAGTTCCTCGGAGGTGGTCTCGCCAAGTGTCTTGTCTTCGTCAGGATTACTCATTCATCACCTTGATTTTCGCGCCTTTCGCGCAGCCTATCCGCCAGTGCTACCAAGCGTGCGCCGGGAATGCAAAGCGCTATGCGGGACACGAGCGCCCCGCAGCACCAATTCAGGCCGCGCCGAATGTCCGTCCGGGACGACCGCATTTGTGCGTTTCGCGCGCAGCACATGGCGGCGCATCGCCGACGCAGACAAGAACGCTTGTTTTTCCTCGAATCACCCCGCAATATCAAAGTTGGGTAGATTCGCGCGCGCCTATATCTGACAGTGTGGCTTTTCTGGAGACGCGGGGTGACAACGGTGGACGGGGCTGAACTGCGGTCTCAAACGGATCAACTGTCGCATCTGCGCCAGCTTTTGGGCGTTCTGCCTGCCGCGATCATTGAGGCCGATGCCTGTGATCGGGTGACATTCGCCAATGACCGGGCCTGCGACATGCTGGCCTGCGACCGCACGGATCTCATCGAGTGTCGGATCGCGGATCTGCTCACCCGTCAGAGCCGCGCCGATTATGCGCAGGCTCTGGCCAGCTTGCACGATGGCAGCGCGCAGATCTCGCTGGAGCTGAGCTTTCTGCGCGAAGACCACAGCGCGCTGCATGTCAGCGCCGCAATCTCGGCGCAACACAGCGCCAATGGCGTGCGGACCGGCTGCGCCATGGTGCTGATCGATATCTCGCAGCGCGTCAAAGCCGAACACTCGGCCCGCCAGAACGAGGCCCGCTTGCGCCAGATCCTCGACAACACCGTCGCGCTGATCGGCATCATGGAACCCGACGGCACAGTGATCGAGGCCAACAAACCCGCACTCGCAGCGGGCGGGCTGGAGCGCGCGGATGTGATTGGTCGGAAATTCTGGGATTGCTACTGGTGGTCGCATGACCCCGAGGCTTGCGCAAAGCTGCAAAGCGCGGTCGCAGCTGCAGCGCAAGGCGCGTTGCAGCGCTATGACGCGACAGTCCGCATGGCCGATGACACAAGGGTGGATATTGATTTCATGCTCTCACCTGTCATCGGCGAGGACGGTCAGGTCGAATTGCTCGTCCCCTCCGGCTTCGAGATCACCGACCGCAAACGCCACGAAGACCAGCTTGCGCTGGTGATGCGCGAGGTCAATCACCGCTCGAAAAACCTGCTCGCAGTGGTGCAATCCATGCTGCGCCAGATGCGCCCGATCGAGTTGCGCC
>SKIF01000126.1 GCA_007116575.1 Paracoccaceae bacterium | reverse complement strand
TGATGCCGCGTGCCTTCTCCTCGGGCGCACCGTCAATCTGGTCATAGGCACGGAAATCGCCGAAATACTTCGTGATCGCCGCCGTCAAGGTCGTCTTGCCATGGTCAACATGGCCAATCGTACCCACGTTCACATGCGGCTTGTTGCGTTCAAACTTCTGCTTTGCCATGGTTTCGGCACCCTTTGTTGATAGGCCCTGGAAGCGCGGCCCGACATGATACGCGGCGGGGCATATCCAGCTTGGGCGGGAAAATCAAGCGCCCTTGTTCAGAAAGGCTCAGGCCGGATCGGCGGTGTCATCCTGTGCCGCCTCGTCCTGCACTGCGTCGGCCTGCACCGCGCCTTCGGGTGCTCCTGTTCCCTTGGGCGGGAACCAGTCGGGATTGGAGGCCAGCCAGCGTTCGATCGCGCCAACGGCGTTTTCCGCAAGGATCTGCATCTGCTCTTCGGCCGAACGTGTCAGCCCGGAACCGACAACGGTTTCACCCGAGACGCTTTCCAGAACCGTGATGCGGTGCGGGGACTCGTTGACCTTGCCGCCCGCGGCATCATCCCAGAGCGTCACACCGAGGATCAGCGCCGAGCGTGGCGCGGCAACGATCGGGATGCCGGGCATGGCCAGGACATAGCCGTCAACCGCAACGCCGATATGATAGAGCGTGTCGCCATCATAGCGCCCCAGCCGACGGCGCAATTCATCGGTCAACACCTCTTCCCACTGCTCGGGCGCGGCGCGGCGCGAGGCCGGGCCCACAGTCGCATTCTCGGCCACCACGATGGCATGCGACAGGAAGAAATCCCCCAGTTCGGCGCGTTCGTCGCCCAGCTCCGCGCCACTGGCGCAGGCCGAGAGGGCCACTGCCCCGGCCAGTGCCAGCCATCGTCCCCGCGCTGCTTTTGCGATTGCCCCGATCATGCATCCACTCCCGCTTGCATTCTGACCTCTGTGCTACAGGATAAGATTACCAGAGGCAAACCGGCGCATGGCTCAGGTAAAGCGATTGTCACGCGGGAAGCCGCGCGGGGCCATGCGGCCCGCGCTGGCGCGCTTGCCGATCCACTCGGCCAGCGCGGTCTCGGTCCGCGTGCGCCCAG
This sequence comes from Paracoccaceae bacterium, assembly GCA_007116575.1. Classification (GTDB taxonomy): domain Bacteria; phylum Pseudomonadota; class Alphaproteobacteria; order Rhodobacterales; family Rhodobacteraceae; genus Roseinatronobacter. Next base: position 2,286 of record SKIF01000126.1, on the reverse strand, counting down.
CCGGGTCTTTCCAGCGCAGCCCTTGCTCGAGCATGATCGTGGTCAGGTCCGACAAGCCGCCATCCTTGTAGCCCTGCAGCCGCACCCCCTTGCCGCGCGTCATCTCAGGCAGGTCCGAGAGCGGGAAGATCAGCAGCTTGCGGTTCTGGCCCACCACGGCAAGGTGATCGCCGCTTGCGGGTCGGCAGACATGCGCGCGCACGCCCTCGCGCGTATTCAGCACCTGTTTGCCCGAGCGGGTCTGGGCGATGACCTCATCGGCGGGCACGAGGAACCCGTCGCCCGCCGATGAGGCGACGATCAGCTTTGTGCCGGGGCGGTGGGTAAAGAGATCGACGATTTCGGCTTCGTTGGGCAGATCGACCATCAGCCGGACCGGTTCGCCCATGCCGCGCCCGCCGGGCAGATTGGCAGCCGTCAGCGTATAGAACCGCCCGTTCGAGCCGAACAGCACGATCTTGTCGGTGGTCTCGGCACGGAAGGCGAAGCGGCCTTCGTCGCCATCCTTGAACTTGAATTGCTGATCAAGCGCGACATGGCCCTTCATCGCCCGGATCCAGCCCATTTTCGAGCAAACCACGGTGATCGGCTCGCGCTCGATCATGGCCTCCAGCGGCACCTCCTCGACCTCGCCCGCCTCGGCAAAGCCAGTGCGGCGGCGGCCCAGATCACTGGCCTTGCCGAACAGCGCCTGCACCTCGCGCAACTGCGTGCCGATGCGCTTCCATTGCAGCTTTTCCGAGGCCAGCAGGTCTTCGAGTTCCGCCCGCTCGAGCAGCAGCGCGTCGCGTTCGCGGCGCAGTTCAATCTCTTCCAGACGGCGCAGGCTGCGCAGCCGCATGTTGAGGATCGATTCGGCCTGCAACTCGGACAATTCGCCTTCGCCCGGCGCGGGCGGGATGTAATCTGCTTCCGAAGTCGCGCGCGCGAAGCTGCGCCCCCAGGTCTCGCGCATCAGCGCGTCGCGCGGGGCCTCGTCATAGCGGATGATGTCGATCACCCGATCGAGGTTGAGATAGGCGATGATGAAGCCTTCGAGAACTTCCAGCCGGTGGTCGATCTTGTCGAGCCGGTGTTGCGAGCGCCGCTGCAAGACCTCGCGACGGTGGTCGAGAAAGGCGCGCAGCACGTCGCGCAGGCTGCAGACGCGCGGCGTGAGCCCGTCGATCAGCACATTCATGTTCAGGCTGAAGCGGATTTCCAGATCGGAATTGCGAAACAAGAGCCCCATCATCAGGTCCGGGTCCACTGTGCGTGCGCGCGGCTCCAGCACGATGCGCACATCATCGGCTGATTCGTCACGCACATCGGCCAGGAGCGGCACCTTGCGGGTCTGGATGACCTCGGCCAGCTTCTCGATCAGGCGGGATTTGGGCACCTGATAGGGGATCTCGGTGACAACCACCTGCCACGAGCCGCGCCCCAGATCCTCGATCTGCCAGCGCGCGCGCAACCGAAACGCCCCGCGCCCGGTCTGATAGGCGGCGAGAATCGCCTCGCGCGGCTCGACCACCACACCACCTGTGGGGAAATCGGGGCCGGGGATAAGGGTCAGAAGCTCCTCATCGGGCAGATCGGGCGTCTTGATGAGCGCAAGGCAGCCCTCAATCAGCTCATCAAGGTTGTGCGGCGGGATATTCGTGGCCATGCCGACGGCAATTCCGCTCGCGCCATTGGCCAGAAGGTTCGGAAAGGCTGCGGGCAGGACGACCGGCTCTTCCAGCGTGCCGTCGTAATTGGGCCGGAAATCGACTGCGTTCTCGGCCAGCCCTTCCAGCAGCATTTCTGCCGCTTTGGTCATACGCGCCTCGGTGTAGCGCGCAGCTGCCGGGTTATCGCCGTCGATATTGCCGAAATTACCCTGCCCGTCCACCAGCGGGTAGCGCACGTTGAAATCCTGCGCGAGACGGGCCATCGCGTCATAGATCGCGGCATCGCCATGGGGGTGGTAATTGCCCATCACATCGCCTGTGATCTTGGCGGATTTGCGAAAGCCGCCCGTGGGCGTGAGCTTCAACTCGCGCATCGCATAAAGGATGCGGCGGTGTACGGGTTTCAGCCCGTCGCGCGCATCGGGCAGCGCGCGGTGCATGATGGTCGAGAGCGCATATTGAAGATAGCGCGACCCCAGCGCCCGGCGCAGCGGCTCGGTGGCGAGGGCGGTCGGATCCGGGAGCGCGTCATCATCTTGTGGCATGGCAAATTCTTAGCCCCAGAGGTGGCGCGCGTCCAGCCCCTCTGGAAAAGACATCTGCAGAATTCACCCGCCCGACCGCAAGGTCGGGC
>SKIF01000087.1 GCA_007116575.1 Paracoccaceae bacterium | reverse complement strand
TCGAAATTGCCCTCGAACCATTCCACATGCGCCTCGCCCTCAAACGCTAGAATGTGGGTACACAGCCGGTCAAGGAAGAAGCGGTCGTGCGAGATGATGACGGCGCAGCCCGCGAAATCTTCCAGCGCCGCTTCCAGTGCCTGCAGGGTCTCGACATCCAGATCATTGGTCGGCTCGTCCAAGAGCAGCACATTGCCGCCCGCGCGCAGCAGTTTCGCCATATGCACGCGGTTGCGCTCGCCCCCTGACAGGAGCCCCACCTTCTTCTGCTGGTCACCGCCCTTGAAGTTGAACGCCCCGACATAGGCGCGGGAATTGACCTCGGCATCGCCCAACTGGATCACGTCCAGCCCGTCCGAGATTTCCTCCCACACGGTCTTGTTTGCGTCCAAAGCGTCGCGGGACTGGTCGACATAGGCGAGTTTCACCGTGTCGCCGAATTCGATGCTGCCCGCGTCGGGCGCTTCCTGCCCGGTCAGCATCCGGAACAGGGTGGATTTGCCTGCACCATTGGGGCCGATCACGCCGACAATGCCACCGGGGGGCAGGGCAAAGCTCAGATCCTCGATCAGGAGCCGGTCGCCATAGCCTTTTTTCAGCCCGGTGATCTCGATCACGCGGCCGCCCAGACGTGGGCCATTGGGGATGATGATCTGCGCGCGGGAGAGCTTTTCGCGCTCGGACTGGCTGGCCTTTTCCTCATAGGCCTGAATCCGGGCTTTCGATTTGGTCTGCCGCGCCTTGGCCCCGGCGCGGATCCATTCCAGTTCGCGCTCAAGCGATTTCTGCCGCGCCTTGTCTTCGCGCGCCTCCTGCGCCAGGCGCTTGGCCTTTTGCTCCAGCCAGGCGGAGTAATTGCCCTCATAGGGAATTCCCCGGCCCCGGTCGAGTTCCAGAATCCAGCCAGTGATATCGTCGAGGAAATAGCGGTCATGGGTCACGATCAGGATCGTGCCCTTATAGGCGATCAGGTGCTTTTGCAGCCAGGCGATGGTCTCGGCGTCGAGGTGGTTGGTGGGCTCGTCGAGAAGCAGCATGTCAGGCGCTTCCAGCAGCAGCTTGCACAGCGCCACGCGCCGCTTTTCGCCACCCGAGAGCGTGTCGACGCTGGCCCCGTCGGGCGGGCAGCGCAGGGCCTCCATCGCGACGTCGATCTGGCTGTCCAGATCCCACAGGTTCTCGGCGTCGATCTCGTCCTGCAAAGCGGCCATCTCGTCGGCGGTCTCATCCGAGTAGTTCATCGCCAACTCGTTATAGCGTTCCAGCTTGGCCTGCTTTTCGGCCACCCCCAACATGACATTGCCGCGTACGTCCAGCGACGGGTCCAGTTCCGGCTCCTGCGGCAGATAGCCCACTTTCGCGCCCTTGGCCGCCCAAGCCTCGCCGGTGAAATCCTTGTCCTGCCCGGCCATGATGCGCAGAAGGGTGGATTTGCCTGCGCCATTCACGCCCACCACGCCGATCTTCACACCGGGCAGAAAGTTCAGGCGGATATTCTCGAAGCATTTCTTGCCGCCGGGATAGGTCTTGGACACACCATCCATGTGATAGACAAACTGATAGGACGCCATGGCTTGCTCCGCGTGTATGAGGGGTTTGCCTTCCCCTACAGGGGGCGGGAGAAGCGTGCAAGGCTTGGGCAAAGCGCGTGGAATCGACGAAGCAGGGCAATCTGAGGCTTGCAAAACTTGTCATGCTTGGTCCTAATGGGCGAAATCTGATCAAACCGGTTGCCATGGCCCAGACACCCGTCATCGAGATCCGCGACCTGCACAAGGCCTATGGCTCGCTCGAAGTGCTGAAAGGTGTCAGTCTCAATGCGCGAAAAGGCGATGTGGTCTCGCTGATCGGCTCTTCGGGGTCTGGCAAATCGACACTGCTGCGCTGCTGCAACCTGCTTGAAGACAGCCAGCAGGGCGAGATTCTGTTCAATGGCGAGCCAGTGCGCTGGAAGGGGCAGGGGCTCAACCGCCATCCGTCTGACCGCGCGCAGGTGACACGCATCCGCACCAACCTGTCGATGGTCTTTCAGAGCTTCAACCTCTGGTCGCACATGACCGTGCTGCAGAATGTGATGGAAGCGCCGATCCATGTCCTGAAACAGGACCGGGCCGAAGTCGAAACGCGCGCACGTGCGCTGCTCGACAAGGTCGGTATCGGCGACAAGGCCGATGTCTACCCCGCGCAGATGTCGGGCGGCCAGCAGCAGCGCGCGGCGATTGCACGCGCGCTGTGCATGGAGCCCGAGGCGCTTTTGTTCGACGAGCCCACCTCGGCGCTCGACCCTGAACTAGAACAGGAGGTCGTGCGCGTGATCAGGGCGCTGGCCGAAGAGGGGCGCACGATGCTGATCGTGACCCATGATATGCGTATGGCGGCTGATGTGTCGGATCATGTCGTGTTCCTGCACAATGGCCTGATCGAAGAGCAGGGCCCGCCCGATTCGCTCTTCAAATCGCCGCAGACAGCGCGGCTCAAGCAATTCCTCAGCCACTCTCAGGCGGCCTGAGGCAATAACCAGAACCTTCAACACGGGAGAGAAAGATGAGAAAAACTCCAATCACACTGGCCGCGGCGATTGCCTTCATGGCCTCGGGCGCGATGGCGCAGGATGTTGTGCGCATCGGCACTGAAGGCGCCTATCCTCCGTGGAACTTCATCAATGACAACAACGAGGTCGTGGGTTACGAGATCGATCTTGGCAACGAGATCTGCCGCCGCGCGAACCTGACCTGCGAATGGGTGCTCAACGACTGGGACACGATCATCCCCAACCTCGTTGCCGGGAATTATGATGTGATCATGGCCGGCATGAGCATCACCGAGGCGCGCAGTCAGGTGATCTCCTTCACCACCAACTACCTGCCTTCGGACCCTTCGGCCTATATGGGGCTGGCGGGCACGGATGAATCGGTGATCAACGACGGCGTGATCGCCGTGCAGTCGAACACGGTTCAGGCCGGCCTCGTGGCCGATGGCGATGCGACAGGGCTCGAATTCCCGACTCCGGACGAGACCATCTCGGCGGTGCGCAATGGTGAAGCTGATGCGGTGCTGGCTGACAAGAACTTCCTCGCGCCCTATGTCAACGACTCGGGCGGGGAACTGGTCTTCATCGGCGAGGATATGTATCCGGGCCAAGGCACGGGCGCGGGCATCCGTCAGTCTGATAACGAACTGCGCGAGACCTTCACGGCCATCATCATGGAAATGCGCGAGGATGGCTCGATCAACGAATTGATCGAAGAATGGTTCGGCGACGGTATTGCCAAGTTCTGACCCCTTTTGAGTGCCATACGGCAGGCCCGCGCAGCGGGCCTGCCGCCCCTGAGGGCGGCCCGACCCCATGTTCAGTTTCTGCACAGACCCCTCGACCCTGCCGCAATGGCAATGGTTTGCCTGCTACCTGAC
>SKIF01000137.1 GCA_007116575.1 Paracoccaceae bacterium | reverse complement strand
GTGACAACATCTTTTTTTGTTTTGGATTACCCGAATTGATGGCTGCCGCAGACAGCCGCGCGGGGGGCACTGTGTTCGGCTACCGTGTGCGCGACCCCGAACGCTATGGGGTAGTCGGTTTCTCGCCCGAGGGCGAGGTGCGCGAGATTGTCGAAAAGCCCGCGCAGCCCCCATCGCATTATGCTGTTACCGGGCTCTATTTCCTCGATGGGTCTGCATCGCAGCGCGCGCGCGAGGTGCAGCCATCGCCACGCGGAGAACTCGAAATCGTTGACCTGCTGGAAAGCTACCGTCTGGACGGGGCGTTGCAGGTCGAGTTGATGGGGCGCGGTTATGCCTGGCTCGATACCGGAACTCATGCCAGCCTGCTGGATGCAGGCAATTTCGTCCGCACGCTGCAGGATCGTCAGGGCACGCAGGTCGGCTGCCCGGAAGAGATCGCCTATCGCAACCGCTGGATCATGGCAGATGACCTCGCCCACCGTGCCGGACTTTATGAAAAGACCGGTTATGGGGCCTATCTGAAAGGCCTGCTCAGCGAGTAGGTTTCTGGCGAGTGTAGTCTGCTTTGAGTTGCAGCCCGCGCCGACGCCCCTGTGGCGGGTCGGCGCGGGGGGGGTCGCACTCAGCCGATGATCGTGTTCAGCGTGGCCGAGGGGCGCATGGCCTTTGCCGTTTTGGCGGGGTCCATGTGGTAATACCCGCCTGTATCGAGCTTCACGCCACGGCCTTCCCGCAATTCGGCGATGATCTTTTCCTCGCCCTCGGCCAGGGCCTTGGCGATGGGCGCAAAATGCGCGGCAAGCCCGGAATCCTCGCTCTGCGCGGCCAGTGCCTCTGCCCAGTAGCGCGCGAACCAGTAGTGGCTGTCGCGGTTATCGGGTTGGCCCGGCTTGCGTTGGGGCGAGTTGTCATTGTCGAGATAGCCCTGCGTCGCGATATCCACGGCATCGCCCAGCACTCGCGCCTTGTCATTGCCCTTGGCATCGGCGAGGAAACGGAAGCTCTCGCCCAGAGCGCAGAATTCGCCCAAGCTGTCCCAACGCAAGTGGTTTTCCTCAAGGAATTGCTGCACATGCTTGGGGGCAGAGCCGCCCGCGCCGGTCTCGAACAGCCCGCCGCCATTCATCAGCTTGACGATGGAAAGCATCTTTGCCGAGGTCGCAAGCTCGAGGATCGGGAACAGATCGGTCAGATAGTCGCGCAGCACATTGCCGGTGATGGCGATTGTGTTCTCACCCTTGGTGATGGTCTCGAGGCTCGCCCGCGTCGCCTCGCGCGGGGCCATGATCTCGAAGCGGTCGGCAACGCCTTTCGCCTCGAGGATCGGCTTAACATAGGCGATCAATTCGGCATCATGCGCGCGATTTTCGTCCAGCCAGAAGATCGCGCGATAGCCTGTCGCGGCCTGCCGGTCGATGGCCAGTTGCACCCAGTCCTCGATCGGGGCCTTGCGGGTCGAGGCCGAGCGCCAGATATCGCCTGCCTCGACGCTGTGCTCATGCAGCACGGTGCCGTCGTCAAGCACCATCTGCACGCTGCCTGACATTGGCATCTCAAAGGTGGTGGGGTGGCTGCCATATTCCTCGGCCTTTTGCGCCATCAGCCCGATATTCTGGACAGTGCCGGCCGTCGCGGGGTTCAGCGCACCGTTTTCCTTGAAGAAGCGGATCGTCTCGTCATAGACCGGCGCATAGGAACTGTCGGGGATGACGCAATTCGCATCATGTTCCTTGCCATCCGGCCCCCAGCCCTTGCCGCCGCCACGAATGAGCGCGGGCATCGATGCGTCGATGATCACATCCGAGGGCACATGCAGGTTGGTGATGCCGCGGTCGGAGTCGACCATATACATCGGCGGGCGTTCGGCCCGGACCTTCTCGATGGCGGCCATGATCTCGGGCTTGTCCTTCACTCGCGCCAGCAGGTCACCCAGCCCCGAATTGGGGTCCACGCCAAGCGCGGCCATCTCGTCGCCGAACTCCTCGAAGACGGGCTTGAGCCAGACGCGCACCGCATGGCCGAAGATGATCGGGTCCGAGACCTTCATCATCGTGGCCTTCATATGCAGCGAAAACAGCGTGCCTTCCGCCTTGGTCGATGCGATTTCGGCTTCCAGAAATTCCGACAGCGCCTTGGCCGACATATAGGTGGCATCAACGACCGTACCTTCGGGGTAGGACACGCCCTCTTTCAGCACCGTCTCGGACCCGTCCGCGCCTTTCAGCACAATCTTCGCCTTGGCCGGTTTGGTCAGCGTGGCCGAAGCCTCGTTCGAGAAGAAATCTCCGCCCGACATGGAGGAAACCCGCGTCTTGCTCTCGGGCACCCATTTGCCCATGCGATGCGGGTTGGACTGGGCGAAATTCTTGACCGCCGTGGCCGCGCGCCGGTCGGAATTGCCCTCGCGCAGGACCGGGTTCACGGCTGAACCCTTGATCGCGTCATAGCGGGCGCGGGCCTCTTTCTCGGCGTCCGACTGCGGGTTTTCGGGGTAATCGGGCAGCGCATAGCCCTGCCCCTGCAATTCGCGGATCGCGGCCACAAGCTGCGGCACCGAGGCCGAGATATTCGGCAGCTTGATGACATTGGCTTCGGGCGTCTTCACCAATTCGCCCAGAGCGGCGAGGTCATCGGGGATCCGCTGCTCTTCGGACAGATGTTCGGGAAAGGCCGCGATGATCCGCCTGGCCAGCGAAATGTCGCGCGTGCCGACACTGATGCCCGCCGCGGCCGCAAAGGACTGGATGATCGGCAGAAGCGAAGCCGAGGCAAGCTCGGGGGCCTCGTCAACCTTGGTGTAGATGATGTCAGGAATGCTCTGGTCGGTCATGGATCGCCCCTCTGATGAATCTGCGCGCACCATAGGGGGATTCTGCGGCTGCGTAAACAGTGTACCATCGTATACAATGAAAATTTATGGCTAGATTTTTCATCAGCCGAAAGTATTTTTCAAAATGAAAAGGGCGGGAACGTCCCGCCCTCCTGGTTCCCCACACGGAATTTGTTGTCAGATACTGGCGTCCAGCGCTGCCACGATGGCGTCGCCCATACCGGAGGTCGAAACCGCACTGCCGCCCTCTGGCCCCATCAGATCCGCCGTGCGCAGCCCTTTGGCCAGAACTGTCTCGATAGCGGTTTCCAGACGCGTGGCCTCGTCGCCCTGATCGAAACTATAGCGCAATGCCATGGCGAAGCTGAGGATACAGGCAATCGGATTGGCCTTGCCTTGTCCGGCAATATCGGGGGCCGAGCCATGCACCGGTTCATAAAGCGCCTTGGGCCGACCACTTGCCATAGGCGCGCCCAAGCTGGCCGAGGGCAGCATCCCGAGACTGCCGGTCAGCATTGCGGCCAGATCTGACAACAAGTCCCCGAACAGGTTGTCGGTGACGATGACATCGAACTGCTTGGGCCAGCGGGTCAGTTGCATGGCCCCGGCATCGGCATACATGTGGCTGAGTTCGGCCTCAGGGTAGTCCTTGCCCACCTCGGTTACGACATCGCGCCAGAGAATGCCCGACTCCATGACATTTGCTTTTTCCATAGAGCACAGCTTCTTGTCGCGCCGCATGGCCAGTTCAAAGGCCGATCGCGCGACACGGGCGATCTCGGATTCAGTGTAGCGCTGGGTGTTGATCCCGACCCGCTCGTTGCCTTCCTTGAAAATCCCGCGCGGCTCGCCGAAATAGACGCCCGAGGTCAGCTCGCGCACGATCATGATATCGAGGCCGGCGACGACGTCTTTTTTCAGCGACGAGAAATCGGCCAGCGCGTCAAAGCACTGCGCTGGACGCAAGTTCGAGAACAAGTCCATCTCCTTGCGCAGCCGCAGCAGGCCACGTTCGGGCTTCACGCTGAAATCGAGGCTGTCATATTTCGGCCCGCCGACCGCGCCCAGCAGCACCGCGTCCACCTCCTGCGCCTTGGCCATCGTGTCGTCATGCAGCGGCGTGCCGTGCTTGTCATAGGCGCAACCGCCAACCAGATCCTCGCTGACATCGAAGGCAAGACCGCGCCTCTCACCGAACCAGCCGATGATCTTGCGCACCTCGGCCATCACTTCGGGGCCGATCCCGTCGCCGGGCAGAATAAGCAGGGAGGGTTTGGTCATGGGTCTTCCTCGTTTCAGGGTCGGCTCTCGCTAGCCGGTGCGGCTGGAAGCGTCAAGCCAGCGCGCATTGGTACATTCCGTCTTTCGTGGTATGGTGGAGAGGCTGTTCAGATGGAGGGAGGCGATATGTCCAGACACCTGATCGACAAGTCACGCAGTGATCGCGACTCGCGACTGGCGCGGTTCGCCCGGATCGCACGCATGCAGGGGCTGCAAACGGCGCCGCGCACCCTTTTGGCGCAGGCGCGCGACCGTGCCGGTAGTCGCCTTGCCGCCTTTGCGCGCATCGCGCGTGGCAAGAGCGCCTGAAAACACGCGTATCTGTGGTTTGGGCGTTTTCCGGCCATGGCGCAGATATACGCGGCCTGTCCTTTTGCGGGGTGACGCAAGAAGCGACCCATATGGACCGGAACCCGTCAGCGTGTTTGGAGCGCGCGGGATGGAACAAACACAATCTGCTGCGCGTCTCTGTCACGCGTCATAAGGTTCATGGCATGACGCAGGCGCATGATTCGCTCTGAACTTTCCGGTAATTCACGGTCAGTCGCGCACGACATAGACGGATTGTCGGGCATGGCGCACGACACGCGCGGCATTGGGGCCCAGAAGATAGTCCTTCGCCTCGGGGCGGTGCGCACCCATGATGATCAGATCGACATCCAGCTTGTCCGCCGCGCGCAGGATCTCGTCATAGATATTACCGTGAAGGACATGCGGGTGCACCTCAATCGCGTTGGGTACATTGTCGCGCACCCAGTTGCGCAGCGCCTCTCCAAAGGCCTTCAGGGCCGATTGTTCGAAGCCCGACTGAAAGAACGCGCCCACCATCGACATGCCGAAATCTGGCAGAACGCTGACAACATGCAGCTCGCCCCCACCTTGCGCCAGCAGGTTCTGCGCCTCTGCCATGGGCTTAATCCATGAGGTCGGGGCGTTGAGGTCGATGGGCATCAGGATCTTCTTGGGCATGCTTGTTTCCTCTCGCATCGGGGTAGGCTTTTGAGCGACATACCGTCGCCCGATCCCCAGTGGGTCCAAGTGGACACAGCTCTGGGAGTGGAATCAAGCTTTAACTGTTGCCCCGTTCCGGCGGGTCGCGGCCTGCATGTGGGTACCGGCGTATTGGACGCGGGCAGGAGACCGGGTCAGCCGGTCATCCGTGACTTGAGATGCGAGACCTTCCACGGTTCCTGCGTGGCGGGGGCGCCGAAGAAATACCCTTGCAGACAATCCACGCCCATATCGACCAGAAGCCGCGCATCCTCTGCCGACTCGACCGATTCGGCGACCGTAAACATGTCGAAATGCCGCGCGATTGAGACCAGTGCCTGCGCAAGGATCTGGTTGTCGGGGTTATGCGCGATGCCATTGATGAAGGTGCCATCAATCTTGACGATATCGAAATAGAAATCCTTGAGGTAGCGAAACGCCGTATAGCCCGCGCCGAAATCGTCCAGCGCGAAACAGATGCCGCGCTCCTGCATGTCCTGCATGAAGACCGTGACCAGATCGGGCATCAGCATGGCAGAGGATTCGGTGATTTCGAGTATCAGCCGCTCGCCGATGTCGGGGGCACTACGCAAGCCGCGCTCCAGCGTGGCCAGCCATTCCGGATAGCCGATGGAGCGCGCCGACATGTTGATCGAGACGCGGATGGAGGGTTCCCTTGCCAGCGTGTCCAGCCCGATTTCGAGCGCCATGCAATCGATGCGACGGCCAAGTTCATTGGTTTCGACGGCATCCATGAAATCCACCGCCGGGATCACGCGGCCGGTATGGTCGATGATCCGGATCAGCCCCTCGTAAAACGCGGCGCGCTTGGGCATTCGGGCCTGCACCACAGGCTGGAAGGCCAGAATGCAGCGCCGCTGGTCGAGCGCATCCCGAACCAGGGTCAGCGCATTGCGCCGCTGTTCTTCAACCGCGACCGAGAGGGGCGACGAATAGACGATATCTTCAGGGTAACGGCTGGATAAGCTGTTTTGCGGCATGTCATGCTCCGACTGTTTGCAGCAGAGTGCGATGACGGGCTTAATCCAGGGTTAAAACGGCCTGCATATCTAAAATGCGCGGCTTATTTCCTGTCTGTCTTTCTGGGTTGGATTGATTGCCATAGCGCCCCGGCAGGCGTATAGCCACGCCGGGTTGAGCTGATGTGAAAGGCGCTGGCGATGAGCAAAACTTCCGCGAATACGATGTGGGGCGGGCGGTTCAGCGCGGGTCCCGATGCGATCATGGAGGCGATCAATGCCTCGATCGGGTTTGACCGACGTCTCGCCCCACAGGATATTTCCGGGTCGCGGGCCCATGCCGCGATGCTGGCCGCCTGCGGGATCATCTCGCAGCAAGATGCGGCGGCCATCGATGCGGGTCTGGTGCAGGTAGAGGGCGAAATCGCGCGCGGGGATTTCGCCTTCTCGACGGCGCTCGAAGACATCCACATGAACGTCGAGGCGCGCCTGCGCGAGATCATCGGAACTCCGGCGGGGCGGCTGCATACGGCGCGGTCGCGCAACGATCAGGTGGCGCTCGATTTCCGGCTCTGGGTGCGCGAGCAATGCGATGCGGCCATCGAGGGGCTGGACGCGCTGATGCGGGCTTTCGTGACGCAGGCCGAAGCGGGTGCGGATTGGGTCATGCCGGGTTTCACCCATCTGCAGACCGCGCAACCCGTGACATGGGGCCACCACATGCTCGCCTATGTCGAGATGTTCGCCCGCGACAAGGGCCGGTTTCAGGACGCCCGCGCGCGGATGAACGAATGCCCGCTGGGGGCGGCGGCGCTGGCGGGCACCTCTTTCCCCATCGACCGGCACATGACGGCGGCGGCGCTGGGCTTTGACCGACCTACGGCGAATTCGCTCGATTCGGTTTCTGACCGCGATTTTGCGCTGGAATTCCTGTCGGCAGCCGCGATCTGCGCCACGCACCTTTCGCGTTTCGCCGAGGAGCTTGTCATCTGGTCCTCGGCGCAGTTTCGTTTCGTGCGCATGTCCGACCGCTTCTCGACCGGCTCTTCGATCATGCCACAGAAGCGCAACCCCGACGCGGCGGAACTCCTGCGTGCGAAGCTGGGGCGTATACTCGGCGCGAGCGTAGCGCTGTTCACGGTGATGAAGGGCCTGCCGCTGACCTATTCCAAGGATATGCAGGAAGACAAGGAACAGGTCTTTGACGCTGCCGATACGCTGATGCTGGGGCTGGCGGCGATGGAGGGGATGGTGCGCGACCTGACCGCCAATCGCGACGCGCTGGCGGCGGCTGCAAGTGCGGGCTTCTCCACCGCGACTGACCTTGCCGACTGGCTGGTGCGCGAGCTGGGCCTGCCCTTCCGCGAGGCGCATCACGTTACCGGCGCGCTCGTGAAGCTGGCCGAGGACAAGGGTTGCGACCTGCCCGACCTGAGCCTTGCCGAGATGCAGAATATCCATGGCCAAATCACCGAAGCGGTCTATTCTGTTCTGGGCGTGCAGAATTCCGTGGCCAGCCGCACCAGCTATGGCGGCACGGCCCCGGAGAATGTCCGCACACGCATCGCGCATTGGAAAGAGGTTCTGGGATGAAATATCTTCTTGCCTGCATTGTCCTGCTAGCGGCCTGCGGGGCAGATGGCCCGCCGCGCCACTCACCCGACACGTCGACCGGCGTCACTGTCTCGGGTGAGGTCCTCATGGGTGTACAAAGAACGCTATGACCCCGCTGCGTCTGCTGTACCTTGCCCTCGCCATCTGGGGCAGCATCCACCCGATGTACTGGTTCGTTACCTGGTTCATGCAGAATGAGTGGTCGATCATGGCAATGGTCGAAGCGTGGCATGTAAATGCCGCTACCTCGGGTCTGGTCTGGGACCTGACCATCGCGGCCGTGGCGCTGACTGTGTTCATCCTGGCCGAATGCTGGCAGCGCCGCCGCTGGCTGGGGCTGCTGGCGATCCCGACCATATATTGCATCGGGGTGTCCTGTGGCCTGCCGCTCTATTTGTTCCTCCGTTCAAGCCCCTCGCAAACAAGCTGATTTTCTTGCCCCAAATACTCCCGCCGGAGGCACCTGCCCTCGCGCCCCTGCCCAAAGCCTGACCGAAAGCGCCCCGTATGGACCATTTCCTTTATCGCGATGGCATCCTGCATGCCGAAGATGTGCCCCTGCCCGAGATCGCGGCCGAGGTCGGCACACCCTTCTACTGCTATTCGACGGCCACGTTGACTCGCCATTACCGACTGTTCGAAGAGGCGCTTTCCGGTCTTGATCATCTGATCTGCTATTCGGTCAAGTCGCTCTCCAATCAGGCGATTCTGCGCACGCTGGCGGGGCTTGGCGCAGGGATGGATGTGGTCTCGGGCGGGGAGTATCGCCGCGCGCTGGCCGCGGGCGTGCCGGGTGACAAGATCGTCTTTTCCGGTGTCGGCAAGACGCGCGAGGAGATGGCGCTCGCGCTGACCCAGGGGATCCGCCAATTCAATGTCGAGTCGGATGCGGAATTGCAGGTGCTCTCCGAGATAGCCAGCGCCGTGGGCCGGACTGCGCCGATCACGCTGCGCGTCAACCCCGATGTGGACGCGAAGACCCATGAGAAGATTGCCACGGGTCGCAAGGAAGACAAGTTCGGCGTGCCGATTGCTCGCGCGCGCGAAATCTATGCCGAGGCCGCGCGCCTGCCGGCGATCAAGGTGGTGGGGGTCGATGTCCATATCGGCAGCCAGCTGACCGATCTTGCCCCGTTCGAGGCCGCCTTCACCCGCATCGCCGATCTGACCCGCAGTCTGCGCGCCGATGGGCATGACATCCGGCGTGTTGATCTGGGGGGCGGGTTGGGCATCCCCTATACGACGTCCAACGAAACCCCGCCCCTGCCGCTGGATTATGGCGCCATGATCAAGCGTGTTTTCGGCGATCTGGATGTCGAGATCGAGATCGAGCCGGGCCGGTTGATCGCCGGGAATGCGGGGATTCTTCTTGCGCAGGTGATCTATCTGAAACAGGGCGAGGGGCGCGATTTCCTGATCCTTGATGCGGCCATGAACGATCTGATCCGCCCGGCCATGTATGGCGCGCATCACGATATTGTCCCGGTGATCGAAGCACAGGCGGCGGTCGAGCAGCGCCCGGTTGATATCGTGGGGCCGGTCTGCGAATCGGGCGATACGTTTGCCAGACAGCGTTCGATGCCGCCATTGGATGCCGGGGATCTGGTCGCCTTTCGCTCGGCGGGCGCCTATGGCGCGGTGATGGCGTCGGAATACAATACCCGCCCGCTGATCCCCGAGGTGCTGGTGCATCAGGATCAATATGCTGTCATTCGCCCGCGCACGAGCTTTGACGAGATCATAAATCGCGATAGGTTACCGGGGTGGATGTGACCTGAAGCGCCCTCGGGCGGCTGACCGGAGCCTGAATGTTTGCACGCAAGACCCCAGACCCGAATCCGGCCCTGACCCGCGCCTTGCGGCGTACCTATGCGGGGCTCTGGGCCGAGCGTCTGGTGCGCGCCTTCTGGCCCATCACCACGCTGGCCCTGTTCGGCATGGCCGCCTTCGGCTTCGGCGCTCAGGATGTGCTGCCGCCGTTCTGGGCGATGGTGGCGTCGCTGGTGCTGGTGTCCGTGCTTGTCATCGCGCTTCTGGTCGGGTTGTGGCGGTTACGCCTGCCGACCCGCGCCGAGGCGGCAGCGCGGCTGGACCGCGCGATGCCCGGACGCCCCTTGACCACGCTTGCCGATGGTCAGGCCATCGGCAGCGACGATCCGGCGTCGCGGCAGGTCTGGACCGCGCATCTGGCGCAGATGCAGGCACGGCTGGCCACAGCGCGGCCCGTGCCAGGGGATCTGCGGCTGGCGCGGTTCGACTGGTTCGGGCTGCGTTATATCGCGCTTACGGGATTTGCCGTGGCACTTTTGTTCGGTGCGCCCTCGCGCATGACCGAGATCACCGAAATCGCGCAGGTTCCTTCGCGTGCGGAAGCGGTCGCGCTTGGGCCGTCATGGGAAGCCTGGGTTCAGCCGCCGCCCTATACGGGCCGCCCGAGCCTCTATCTGAACGAGGTGGACCGCCCCAGCCTGCAACTGCCACAGGGCAGCCGGGTCACGGTGCGTTTCTACGGCCAGCAGGGGGTCATGTCGGTGCAGGAAAGCCTCTCGCTGCGCGAGGAGTTCGAGCCCACTGACATGGCGCAGGATTTCGAGATCGAGCGCTCGGGTCGGCTGAGCATCCGAGGTCCGGCCGGGCGCGACTGGGAGATCGTGGCGCTGGTCGATCAGCCGCCAAGCGTGGCGCTGCGCGGCGTGGCCGAGCGTGAGCGCGGCGGATTGATGCGGCAGGAATTCGTTGCCCGCGACGATTACGGCGTGGTGGATGGTGAGGTGCGTGTGGCGCTGGATCTGGACGCGGTCCAGCGCCGTTACGGGCTGGAACCGGAGCCGGAACCACGCCCGGCGATGACGGTTCCGCTGTCGATGCCGGCCTCGGGCTCGCGCGCCGAGATCGAGGATGCCTTCATCGAGGATTTCTCGCAGCATCCCTGGGCCAACCTGCCGGTGACGATCGCCTTTGCGGTCGAGGATGCGCGCGGTCAGGAAGGCGCCAGTGAGGATGTGCCCATGATCCTGCCGGGGCGGCGGTTCTTCGATCCGATGGCCGCCGCCGTGATCGAGTTGCGGCGCGACCTTCTCTGGACGCGCCAAAACGCGCCGCGCGTTGGGCAACTGATGCGCGCCATTTCGCATCACCCCGAGGACGCCTTTCGCTCGACCGAGGCGCGCAGCCGCTTTGACGATGCCCGCGACCTGCTTCTGGCAAGCCTCGATACCGGGGGGCTGGATGAGGCTATGCGCGATGATCTGGCGCAACTCATGTGGGATCTGGCAGTGTTGCTGGAGGAAGGCGAATTGGCCGATGCGCGCGAACGGTTGCGCCGCGCGCAGGAGCGGCTGGACGAAGCAGTGCGCAGTGGTGCCGACCCGTCCGAAATTGCCGAATTGATGGATGAGCTGCGCGAGGCGATGCGCGATTACATGCGCCAGCTTGCCGAACAGCCCCGCGAACGCGGCGACGCCCCGCCCGATGGCGAGCGCATGGAAATCACGCAGGACCAGATTCAGGAGCTTCTGGACCGGATTCAGGAGTTGATGGAAGACGGCCGCATGGATGAGGCCGCCGAGCTTCTGGCGCAGCTCGACCAGCTGCTGGAAAACCTCCAGATGGTCGAGGGGGAGGGCGGTGAGCGAATGCCCGGCGATGAGGCCATGGAAGGGCTGGGCGAGACGATGCGCGAACAGCGCGAGTTGTCGGATGACACTTTCGACGAGCTGCAGCAGCAATTCCGTGACGGCCAGCCGCAGGAGGGCGAGGGCGAGCAGGGCGAGCAGCAGGGCGATAGTGATCTGGCCGAACGCCAGCGGGGTCTGGCCGAGCAATTGCGTGATCAGCAACTTGCCCCGTTGCCGGGTGAAGGCACGGGGGAAGGCGATGCGGCATTGGAGGCGCTGGAACGTGCGCAGCGTGCCATGGAAGAGGCCGCCGAGGCGCTGGAAGATGGCGATACCGGCGAGGCGCTGAGCCGTCAGGCCGAGGCAATGGAAGCGATGCGCGATGGTTTGCGCGCCATGGCCGAGGCGCAGGCGCAGGATTTGCGCGAACAAGAGGGTGGTCAGGCCGCCAGCGAGACCGGTGACGGGCAATCGCATGACCCTCTCGGGCGCGCGCGTAATCAGGGTGGCGAGGTTGGTACCGAAGAGAACCTGCTGCAGGGTGAGGATGTCTATCGCCGCGCGCAGGATCTGCTGGAGGAGTTGCGCCGCCGCTCGGCCGAACTGGACCGGCCCGAGGCGGAGCTGGACTATCTGCGCCGCTTGCTGGAGCGGTTCTGACGCATCCTGTCGCCGACTGGCTGGAGGATGGCGGGGCCGTGTCGTGGTGTGACAGGAAGCGTTCGGGCACATTCTGTCCATCAAGCGACAGTCAGACGACCACAGACAGGCATTCAGATGATCATTCGCAAGCTCCGCCTTGAAAAAGGCTATTCGCAGGCAACGCTCGGGGGTGTCGGTGCGCACGATCCAGCGGATCGAGCGGGGGGCTGCCGCGTCACATGAAACACTCAAATGTCTGGCAGCTGTGCTTGATGTGGATTTCGGAGATCTCAGAAAGGACACGCCCATGCCCGCATCACAGACAAATACCCCGCCCCTCCTGTCACCCGAAGAGCGCGACATCAAAGGATTCTATGTGCACCTTGCGGGCTATCTGGTGGCCATTACCATCTTCGTCGCAATCAACCTGATCTGGACGCCGGGTTTCTTCTGGGCGGTATTCCCGGCCATCGGCTGGGGAGTGGGGCTGGCCGTTCACGGCGTCTCGGTCTTTGAGCTGGTCGATTTTTTCGGTCGAGACTGGGAAAAGCGCAAGATTGCCGAGCGGTTGAG
>SKIF01000125.1 GCA_007116575.1 Paracoccaceae bacterium | reverse complement strand
GAGTGGCCGTGGTCATCGTGGGAATGCCCGTGGTCATCATCATGCGAGTGGCCATGGTCATCGTGGGAATGCCCGTGGTCGTCATGCGAGTGACCATGGTCGTCGTGGGAATGCCCGTGGTCATCATCATGCGAGTGGCCGTGGTCGTCGTGGGAATGCCCGTGGTCATCATCATGCGAGTGGCCATGGTCATCGTGGGAATGCCCGTGCTGGAAGTCCTGCAGATGCAGCCCCTCGGCATCTATCAGCGTCACCACCTCGCCGCGCGTGCCCACACCGTCGAGCGCGCGGGCGAGCCAGGGGGTCAGCTCTTCGCCCACCCAGAACACCAGATCCGCGTCAGAGAGCGCTTGCGCCTGGCTCGGGCGCAACTGGAAGGAATGCGGATCGCCCCCGCGGTCAAGCAGCAGATCGGCCTCGGCCACATCGCCCAGAACCATGCTGACCAGAGAATGCGTGACCGGGAAATCGGTCACGATTCGCAGATCATGGGCGGCGAGCGGGGTGCCGAACATGGCACAGGCGAGAGCTATCGAGTAGCGCATCACGATCTCCTTGTGTAATAGTGTCACGAAACCTATCTTATGTTATATCATAACAGTCAAGAGGCTCCGATGACCGATCACAGCCCCGAGGCCGGGTTTTGCTGCCCCGACCATAGCGGCACATCGCAGGCCCAGGCGATCCTCGCGCAAGCCGAGGCGCGCGCGCGCGAGGCCGGTCTGCGGCTGACCCCGGTGCGCCGCCGCACGCTGGAGATCCTGCTCGAGGCGCATGGCGCGCTGGGGGCCTATGAGGTGCTCGAGCGGCTGGCGGCGGAAGGCTATGGCACGCAGCCCCCGGTGGCGTATCGCGCGCTGAATTTTCTGGTCGAGAACGGGCTCGCGCATCGCATCCGGCGGCTCAACGCCTTTACCGCCTGCGCGCAGCCCGCGCATGAGCACCGCGCCGCCTTCCTGATCTGCGAAAGCTGCGACAGCGTTACCGAGGCGCGCGCCGACGGCATGACCCGCGCACTCGGTGCGGCAGCCGATGCCGTCGGCTTCGTACTCGCGCGCAGCACGATCGAGGCCGTGGGTCTGTGCCGCGCCTGTGCGCAGGGGCGTGCATGAGCCTGATCACTGCGCGCGGTCTGGCGCTGCAATTCGGCGGCGTGCGGGTGCTGCATGACATCGATTTCACCATCGAACGCGGTGAGATTGTCACCATCGTCGGGCCGAACGGGTCAGGCAAGACCTCGCTCTTGCGTGCGCTGCTGGGCGTGGTGCCGCCCACAAAGGGCAAGATCACCCGCGCGAAAGGGCTGCGCGTGGGCTATGTGCCGCAGCGGCTGCATATCGACCCCGGTCTGCCGCTGCCGGTGGCGCGTTTCCTGTCGCTGCCGCTGCGCGCCGAGCGGGCGGCGATGGAGGCTGCGCTGGCGCGGGTCGGGGTGCCGGGGGTCATTGGGCAGAACATGGCGACGCTCTCGGGCGGGCAGTTCCAGCGCGTGCTGCTCGCGCGGGCGCTGCTGGGAAAGCCCGATATCCTGATGCTCGACGAGCCCACAGCGGGGCTCGATCAGCCGGGAGTGGCCAGCTTCTACCAGTTGATCGAGGATGTGCGCCGCGAGACAGGCTGTGCGGTGCTCTCAGTCAGCCATGACCTTCATGTGGTGATGGCAGCCTCGGACCGGGTGATCTGCGTCAATGGCCATATCTGCTGCGAAGGCGCGCCCCATGTGGTGCGTGCCGCGCCCGAATACCGCGCGCTGTTCGGTTTCGGCACCGGGGGCGCGCTGGCGCTCTATCAGCATGACCATGACCACGAGCACGACCATGCGGGGCACAACCATGCAGAGCACGAGCATGACTGACCGCCTATGCGCATGTCCCGCCTGTGCGGTACACACAGGCAGCGCCCGAGAGGCGGACACGACACCGAACCCGCGCGTCGGCCCGACCCGCGTCACGCACATCAAGCGAATTGCAGCCCGACACGAAAGCCCCCGCCATGCTTGACGATTTCCTCACCCGCGCATTTCTGGCCGGTCTCGCCGTGGCGCTGGCCACCGGGCCGCTGGGCTGTTTCGTGGTCTGGCGGCGCATGGCCTATTTCGGCGATGCCACCGCCCATGCGGCGATCCTGGGCGTCGCACTGGCACTGGGCTTCCAGATCAGCATCTTTGTCGGCACCATGCTGATCGCGCTGGTGATGGCGATGGTGGTGTCTGTTCTGGCCGGGCGCGGTTGGGCGATGGACACCACTTTGGGCGTGCTCGCGCATTCCGCGCTGGCCTTCGGGCTGGTCGCGGTCTCCTTCCTGCCCAATGTCCGCGTGGACCTGACCGCCTATCTCTTCGGCGATATCCTCGCCGTGTCGCGCTTCGATCTGGCGGTGATCGCGGGCGGGTCGGCGCTGGTGCTGGGGCTGATCTGGTGGCGCTGGTCGGCGCTCCTGACTGCGACGCTGAGCGAGGATCTGGCCCATGCCTCGGGCATTGACCCGGCGCGCGAGCGTATGGTGCTGACGCTGGCGCTGGCGGTGGTGGTGGCCGTCGCACTCAAGATCGTGGGGGCTCTGCTGATTGCGGCGCTGCTGATCATCCCCGCAGCCGCCGCGCGCAACCTCGCCTCCAGCCCCGAAGCGATGGGGGTCGCGGCTGTGGGGATCGGCGGGGTCTCGGTCTGGGGCGGGCTGCAGCTTTCGCTGCTGCAGGACACGCCCTCCGGCCCCTCCATCGTCGTGGTCGCGGCGCTGATCTTCGGGGTCAGCACCTTCGGCGCGGCCCTGCTGGCGCGATTGCGCGCGCGCTGAGCGCCGCGCCCCTTCCGCTTGGCACCATCCTGCGCTAAAGGCTTGCGCCGGAAGCCACGGAGGGCGCGGGCATGAAATTTCTTGATCTGGCCAAGGTCCATATCCGCTCGGGCGGCGGTGGCGCGGGCTGCGTGTCGTTCCGGCGCGAGAAATATATCGAATATGGCGGCCCCGATGGCGGCGATGGCGGGCGCGGCGGCGATGTCTGGGCCGAGGTCGTGGACGGGCTGAACACGCTGATCGATTTCCGCTATCAACAGCATTTCTTCGCCAAATCCGGCCAGCCCGGCATGGGCAAGGGCCGCACGGGCAAGGATGGCGACGATATCATCCTGCGCGTTCCAGTGGGCACCGAGATCCTTGATGAAGATCAGGAGACCGTGATCGCCGATCTGACCGAGGTCGGGCAAAAGGTGCTGTTGGCCAAGGGCGGCAATGGCGGCTGGGGCAACCTGCAGTTCAAATCCGCCACCAATCAGGCCCCGCGCCGCGCCAATCCCGGCCAGCCGGGGGTCGAGCGCACCATCTGGCTGCGCCTCAAGCTGATTGCCGATGCCGGGCTTGCGGGGCTGCCGAACGCGGGCAAATCCACCTTTCTGGCTGCGACCTCGAATGCCCGCCCCAAGATCGCGGATTACCCATTCACCACGCTGCATCCCAATCTGGGCGTGGTCGGGATCGACGGGCGCGAATTCGTCATGGCCGATATTCCGGGGCTGATCGAGGGGGCCTCCGAGGGGCGGGGCCTGGGTGATCAGTTTCTGGGCCATGTTGAACGCTGCGCGGTGCTGTTGCAACTTGTCGATGGCACCTCGGAGGATGTGGCCGAGGACTGGCGCATCATCGACCATGAGCTGGACGCCTACTCGCATGATGTGGCGCTGAAGCCGCGCATCATCGCGCTGAACAAGATCGATGCACTGGACGAAGATGAACGCGCGGAGAGGCAGGCTGCCCTGCGAGCGGCCTGCGGGCGCGAGGTCTACATGATTTCCGCCGTCTCGGGCGAAGGTATGCCAGAGGTGCTGCGCGCGCTGATGACGCGGATCGACCGCGCCAGGCCGCAAGACGAGGATGATGGACCATGGCAGCCCTGAGCGCCGCCGAGGCTCTGGGCCGCGCGCGCCGGGTTGTCATCAAGATCGGCTCGGCCCTGCTGGTCGAGGGCGGCAGCTTGCGCGCGCCGTGGCTGCATGCGCTGGCGCAGGATGTGGCCGGATTGCGCTTGCAGGGCGCGGATATGGTGATCGTGTCATCAGGTTCGATCGCGCTGGGACGCGGGGTGCTGGGCCTGCCTGCGGGCGCGCTGGCGCTGGAACAGAGCCAGGCCGCCGCCTCGGTCGGCCAGATCCGGCTTGCGCGCGCCTATGAGGAGGCGCTCGCCCCCCATGGCATCGCCACGGGGCAAGTGCTGCTCACGCTCGATGACACGCAGGACCGCCGCCGTTATCTCAACTCGCGCACCACGCTGGGCACGCTGCTGGGTCTGGGCGTGGTGCCGATTGTCAATGAAAACGACACCATCGCCACCGATGAAATCCGCTATGGCGACAATGACCGGCTGGCCGCACAGGTGGCCGTGACCATCGGGGCCGATCTGCTGGTGCTCTTGTCGGATGTGGACGGGCTTTATAGCGGCAACCCGCAGACCGACCCGGAGGCGTGGCATTTTGCCCATATCGAGCGGATCACGCCCGAGATCGAAGCGATGGCGGGCGAGCCGGTCTCTGGCCTGTCCAAGGGCGGCATGAAGACCAAGGTGATGGCCGCGAAAACCGCGACAACGGCTGGCTGCGCCATGATCATCACAGCAGGTGCTGAGCCTCACCCGCTGGCCCGACTGCGCGAGGGCGCGCGCGCGACGCTTTTTGCAGCACAGGGCGACCCGCGTTCGGCCCGCAAGCGCTGGATCGCGGCGATGAAACCGCGCGGGGTGGTGCATGTCGATGCCGGAGCCGTGCGCGCGCTGGGGCAGGGGAAGTCGCTGCTGCCTGCCGGTGTGGTGCGCGTTGAGGGACAGTTCCAGCGCGGCGACCCGGTCACGATTGCCGGGCCGGAGGGGGCGCTGGGGGTCGGATTGGCAGGCTATGCCAGCACCGAGGCCAGCGCCATTGCGGGCCACCGCTCGCATGAGATAGAAGCGATCCTCAAGTATCCGGGCCGCGTGGCCCTCATTCACCGCGACGAGATGGCACTATGACCGAGATCAGCCAGGAAATGCTTGAAATGGGCACCCGCGCCCGCAAGGCCGCCGCTGGATTGGCTCAGGCCGCGCCCGAGGCCAAGACCCGTGCGCTGGAGGCGGCTGCCGAAGCGCTGTGGGAGGTGCGCGCCGACGTGATTGCCGCCAATGTGCGCGACATGGAGGCGGGTCAGGTCAAGGGGCTGAGCGCAGCGATGCTGGACCGGCTGATGCTTGATGAGGGGCGCGTCAAGGGCATCTGCGACAGCCTGCGCGCAGTGGCGGCCCAGCCCGACCCGGTGGGGGCAGTGATCAGCGAATGGGACCGGCCCACGGGGCTGCATATCCAGCGCGTGCGCACGCCCTTGGGTGTGGTCGGCGTGATCTACGAATCGCGGCCCAATGTCACCGCGGATGCTGGTGCGCTGTGCCTGAAAGCGGGCAATGCCGTGATCCTGCGCGGGGGCTCGGAGAGCTTTCACTCCTCGCGCGCGATCCACGCGGCGCTGGTCAGGGGGCTGGTGGCGGCAAATCTGCCCGAGGATGCGATCCAGCTGGTGCAGACAACTGACCGCGCCGCCGTGTCGGACATGCTGCGCATGGTCGAACATATCGACGTGATCGTGCCGCGCGGCGGCAAGGGGCTGGTCGGGCTGGTGCAGCGCGAGGCGCGCGTGCCGGTCTTTGCCCATCTCGAAGGCATCTGCCATGTATATGTCGACGCCTATGCTGACGCCGAAAAGGCGCGGCGCGTGGTGCTGAACGCCAAGACGCGGCGGACAGGGATTTGCGGGGCGGCGGAATGCCTGCTTCTGCACCGCGATATCGTGGACGGGCTGGGGGCCGGGATCATCGCCGATCTGGTGGCCGCCGGGGTCGAGATGCGCGTGGGCGAGGGGCTTGCGCATCTGCCCGGGGTGGTGCCGGCCAAGCCAGAGGATTTCGGCTGCGAGTTTCTCGACAAGATCATGGCGGCGGCGGTGGTCGAGGATGTCGAGGGCGCGATGGCCCATATCCGCGCTTATGGCTCGCAGCATACCGACGCGATCCTGACCGAGGATGACGCGGTCGCGGCGCGTTTCTTCGCGGGGCTCGATTCGGCGATTCTGATGCGCAATGCCTCGACCCAGTTCGCTGATGGCGGCGAGTTCGGGCTGGGGGCGGAGATCGGGATTGCGACCGGCAAGATGCATGCGCGCGGGCCTGTGGGGGCCGAGCAACTGACGAGCTTCAAGTATCTGGTCACGGGCGACGGAACCGTGCGCGCCTGAGGGCGCGGGGTGGGGTCGACCCGTCTTGACGGGTCGGCCTGCGTTAACCTTCTGTTTACCTTTGGGATTATCTCGACGCGTCAAAGGCGTATAACGCAGGGCATTGGTCTTTGCGTGAAGGAGAGTCCCATGCGGCATTTTGCCAGCGTGATCGGCCTGTTGTGCCTGTTTTCTGTCCCGGCCCATGCCCATGACGCCCGCGTCGACTGGTCCGGTCCATATGTTGCGGTCGGGGTTCTGGCCAATAGTGCGCGGGTCAGCGGGTCCGGCAACGGGCTGCGCCTGCCGGGTGCGCAGGGCAGCGGGGCAAGCCTGATCCTCGGTCATGACTGGCAGGACGGCCCGCTTGTGCTGGGCGCGGAACTGGCGCTGAGCCGGGGCAATTTGCGTGGGCAGGGGCGTTGCGGCGCGCAGGGCGCGCGCTGCAGCCTGAACGACACGCATTACCTGTCGCTGCGCCTGCGCGCCGGCGTGGCGCAGGGGCGCGGCATGGGCTTTGTCACGCTGGGGCTCGCACATAACCGCTGGGAACATCGGATCGGCGGGCAGGCGCGGGCACAGCGCCGCAATGGCGTCGTGCTGGGCATCGGTGCCGAATACGCGCTGCGCCCACGCCTGTCGCTGCGCGTGGATGCCGAGCATATGCGGCTGGCCCCCGGTCGCCGGGTCGATGGCGCGCGGGCGCGCTACCGCGCGAATACGCTGCGCCTCTCGCTGGTGCGGCGGTTCTGATGCGGCATCCGCCTGAGTGTTTTGCGAGGGTGTTCAGCGAGACGCGTTCAAGCCTGGCCTGTGCCCGAGGGGATCAAGCGGAAGCGGTGCGTTTCAATAGCGGATAGAGCTATCGTTGAGGCCCTTGCAGGCGAGGGAAACCCCGTTCATGCCGCCATGGCGCGTGTTGGCCGATATTGAAGACCCGCGCCGCCTGCGGCCTCATGCTGGAACTCCTGCGTCGCCCCCTCGGTCGAGGCAAAGTATCCGGTCGCCGGGTCGATGGTGAGCCCGCTTAAGGCTGCGCGGACGGGGTCGCCGCTGCTCATTGCGCCATTGAGAACGACCGTCAGCAGGGCGGAGGTGAAACTGGCCAGCACCGTCGCTCGGCCCTGCGAGATCCGGTCCGGCATTGACCTGCGCGCTGGCGCGGAACTGCTCAATATGAGACGCCACGCCCCGCGGCATGGTCAGCGCCCGGGTGGGTCCGTCGATCCGCTCGGAATGCACCGGTCGCGTCAGGTTTCCGCTGTCGGGGTCTGAAAGCTGGCTGACATTGAAATTGCCGACAATGGAAGACTCCCTGTGCATCCGGTGCAGCAAGGTGCCGCTGCAGCACAGTCGACGCTGGTTGCGACGACGTGAGTCTTTCCCAGCTCTGCCTGATCAGGCTATTCCGAGAATGTCTCCCAAGGGGTGGTAAAGCCGTCCAGCACCGTTGCAAGCTGCGCCTCATCAGTGCCCGGTTCAGTGCGTATGCGCGCCACCAATCCGCGCTTGCGGTCCTCAATGACCTGATCGACCGAGGCATCCAGCCCAGCCTCGGACAGCGCCGCATCCAGCACCCGTGCAATCGCCATGCGGCGCAGATCGGGCTTGAACACCTTGCCGACGGCGGTCTTGGGCAATTCCGGCAATATCTCCAGATGTTTGGGGATAGCGGCGCGTTCGGAGATCCGGCTGCTCGCGTGCTCCATCAGTTTCTCGCTGGTGACACTGGCCCCATCGACCAGTTCGACATAGGCGCAGGGCAATTCGCCCGATCTGGCATCGGGCTGGCCGATCGCACCGGCAAAGCTGACCGAAGGATGCGCCAGAAGCGCCTCCTCGATTTCGGCGGGGTCGATATTATGCCCGCCGCGGATGATCAGATCCTTCTGTCGCCCGGTGATCCACAGATAGCCATCGCTGTCCAGCCGCCCCAGATCGCCGGTGCGCAGGTGGTTGCCGATGTAAAGGTCGCGGTTCTTGGCCTTTTCCGTATAGGTGGGCGGGGTGACGCCGGGGCTGGAGACGCAGATCTCGCCCACCTCATCGACGCCGCATTGCGCCCAGTCGCCATTGACCGGGCGCATGATCTTCACATCGGTATAGGGCAGGGGCAGGCCGACCGAGCCGATCTTCTGTTCGCCTTCGATCGGGTTGCAGGAGACAAGGCAGGTCGCCTCGGTCAACCCGTAACCTTCCGAGATCCGGACGCCGGTGGCCTGCTCGAAGCGCTTGTAAAGCTCGCGCGGCAGAGCGGCCGAGCCGGAAATGCCCGTGCGCAGCGTCGTGATATCGGCATCGACCTTGCGCTGCATCAACGCCGAAAGCGCCGTGGGCACCGTAATCATGAAGCTCACGCCCCATCGCTCGACCAGTTTCCAGAAATTGTCGAACACGCCCTCGCCGCGATAGCCCTGCGGCGTCGGAAAGACGACATGGGCACCCGACATGATGCAGCACATCAGGATCGGATAGGCAGCAAAGACATGGAACAGGGGCAGCGGGCAGAGCAGCACGTCCTTTTCGGTGAACAGGATCTCGGCCCCCAGCCAGCCATTATAGACCATGCCCGAATAGCGGTGCTGCGCCATCTTGGGCATGCCGGTGGTCCCGCCAGTGTGGAAGAAAGCCGCGATACGGTCTTTCTGCGCGGCGTCGAAAGTCAGCGCGCCCGAAGGCTGGCGGGCCAGTTCGCGGTGAAAATCGAGCACGCGGGCCTTGTGGGTGACGCGGAAGCGGGGCCGGATCAGCGGCACGATCCAGCTTTTCGGCGGGGAGAGATGGGGCAACATGTCCAGTTCCAGCACGGCCTCGACATCCGGGGCCTCGGCCACGGCCTGCGCCACTTTCTGCGCGACATCGGTTTTCGGAAAGGCGCGCAGGGTGACGACCACCTTTGCCCCGGTCTCGCGCAGCAGCGCGGCAATCTTCGCGGGTTCCAGCAGCGGGTTGATCGGGCTCACGCGGCCCGCTGTCATGCCGCCCAGAAGCGTGATCGCGGTCTCGTTCAGCGTCGGCAAGACATAGGCGACCGTGTCTTCTTCACCCACGCCAAGGCTGCGGAACAGATTGGCGGCCTGCGTGACGCGGGCCAGCAGCTGCGACCAGCGCAACGTTTGCGCCTTCGCCCCCGGCGTCGCGAACATCTGGAAGCTGATCGCAGGGCGGTCCGGGTGCCGGGTCGCGGTTTGGGCAAGGGCGGCATGAACCGTCGCCGGGACCTCGCGCGCGTCCCATTGTCGCTCGGCTTCGATCGCGCGCAGATCGGCATTGGTGCTGAATACTCGCATGGGCTTGCCCCCCTCTCCCGTTTGCTCGCGATCAGACCATTGAAACGGGTGTCAGGCAAGCCTGCGCATTCCGGCGCGCCGGTTGCTGCCGGGAACGTGAGTGATGACGGCAGGACTAAACCGGCGGTCAGGCCTCGCGCGGGCGCAGGGCCAGCCAGATCAGCGCCGCACCCGCCAGCACGAGGAAGGGCAGCATGGCGAGATTGACCATCTGCCAGCCGGTCTCGGCGTTTCCTCCGGCACAGTTCATCAGCGTGCCCGAGGACAGCGAGGCCAGGAACACGCCGCCGAAGACGATCATGTCATTCATGCCCTGCACCCGTCCACGCTCTTCGACGCTGTAAGAGGCGGTGAGCATGGCGGTCGCTCCGATGAAGCCGAAATTCCAGCCGATACCCAGAAGGATCAACGCGATGTAGAACTGGGTCAGTTCTACCCCCGAGATCGCCACTGCCCCGGCCGCCGCGAGAATGGCGAGGCCAGTGCCGACGATCATCCGCGCCCCGAAACGCGCGATCAGATGGCCCGTGAAGAAAGAGGGCGCATACATGGCCAGCACATGGGCCGAGACGATATTGGCCGCGTCCGAGGTGGCAAAACCACAGCCCACCACGGCCAACGGGGTCGATGTCATCACCAGATTCATCAGCGCATAAGCGACTGTGCCGCAGATGATGGCGACTGCTATGACAGGGCTTTTCAGGAGTTCCAGCCGGGGCCGACCCTGCGGCGCGTTGGTCTCGGGCTTGGCTGGGGTCGGGATGTCGAGCAGGCTCAGCAGTGCCATGCCACCGATATTGAGAACGATCACGCCCAGATAGGTGGCAAGGAAGGGGATCGGCATCGCTTCGGCGGTGAAGGACACCATCTGCGGGCCGAGAATCGCCGACAGCAGCCCGCCCGCCATGACATAGGAAATCGCTTTGGGGCGGAATTCGGGGCTCGCGGTATCGGTTGCAGCAAAGCGGAAAAAGCCATTGGCCGACATATAGATGCCGGTCAGCAGCGAACCTGCGAGAAACAGCGTGAACGAGCCCTCCATCAGCGCATAGGCGCTGATCGCGGCCCCGACCGCGCCCGCGCCACAGGCGAACCAGAACCCCGCGCGCCGCCCGTAAGCCTGCATGAAGCCCGAGAGCGGGGTCGCGGCCAGCATCGAGCCCAGCACGATCATCGAGATCGGCAGAGTTGCCCAGCACGGGTTGGGGGCCAGCATCTGCCCCGCCAGCCCGCCGATGATGAACATCACCGGAAGCTGCGCGCCCACCACCGCCTGCGCGGCAACAAGGACCAGCACATTGCGCCAGGCGCGGCGATTGTCGGGGGTTGCAACTGTCTCACTCATCGGCGCAGGGTTAGCGCGAGTGTCGGGCGAAGGAAAGGGGCGTTTTACATGTGCAGCATCTGGCCGCAGGCATGAGTGTCGGGCGCATCCTGACAAGCGAGGCCTGCATGGAAGAGGGCGCGGAGTGGCTGGCGCGGAGCGAGCCGCGCTTTGCCCATGCGCTCGCGCTGACCGGCCCGCCGCCCCTGCGCCGCCGCCCCGACGGATTCGCCCATCTTCTGGCCGCGATTGTCAGCCAGCAGGTCAGCACGCACGCGGCCCGCGCGATTTGGGGGCGGATGGAAGCGGCGGGTCTGACCACGCCCGAGGCAGTGCTGGCCGCCGATGACGCGGGCCTGCGCGCTCCGGGGCTTTCGCAGCAGAAGATGCGCTATGCCCGCGCGCTGGCAGCGGCGGGAATCGACTTTGAAGCCTTGCGCGACATGCCCGACGCGCAAGTGGTGGACACGCTGGTCGCGGTCCCCGGCATCGGGCGCTGGACCGCCGAGATCTACGCCATGTTCAGCCTTGGCCGCGCCGATGTCTTCGCCCCCGCTGATCTGGCGCTGCAAGAGTCCGCGCGGCGGCTGTTCGCACTGGAAGACCGCCCACGCGAAGCCGCGTTCCGGCGCATGGCTGAAGCCTGGTCGCCCTGGCGCAGCGTTGCAGCGGGGCTGTTATGGGCCTATTACCGCGTGGAAACCGACAGGGAAGGCATCACATGACCCGCAAGCTGAATTCCGAACGCAAGGGCGCACCTCTCGGGCAGGCCAAATCCGCCGTGGTCTTCGTGCATGGCTATGGCGCGGATGGGGCGGACCTTCTGGGGCTGGCCGATCCGCTGGGGCCGCATCTGCCTGGTACCGTGTTCTTCTCGCCCGACGCGCCCGAGCGTTGCACCGGCAACCCCTTCGGCTTCCAGTGGTTCCCGATTCCCTGGCTGGACGGGTCGAGCGAGGAACAGGCGCTGGCCGGGATGGCGCAGGCGAGCGACGATCTGAATGCCTTTCTCGATGGCGTGCTGGCGGATGAGGGGCTGGCCCCCGAGGCGCTGGCGCTGGTGGGGTTTTCGCAGGGCACGATGATCAGCCTGCATGTCGCGCCTCGCCGCGCTGCGCCGCTGGCGGGGCTGGTGGGCTTTTCGGGGCGGCTGATGCAGCCCGAACGGCTGGAGGCCGAGACCGCATCGCACCTGCCGGTGCTGCTGATCCATGGCGATCAGGATGAGGTGGTGCCGCCTGCCTGCTTGCCCGAGGCCGCCGATGCGCTGGTCGCCGCCGGGTTCGAGACCTACAGCCATGTCTCGAAAGGCACCGGCCACGGCATCGCCCATGACGGGCTGTCGCTGGCGCTGTCCTTCCTGCGCGAGAAGCTGCCAGGCTAAGCCCCGCGCGCTGGTCGTTTTCAGACGTTGTTCCAGCGCGTTTCGCGCTGCATTGCGGCATGGCACATGCGACATGCACAGACAGGGAGGCGCGCTGCAAGCCAAGGGGCACGGGCACATATGGGCAAGGTCTTCTCGGGCGTATGGCCGCTGATGCTGGGCATCCTGCTGATCATGCTCGGCAACGGGATGCATTTCACCCTGATCGGGGTGCGCGGCGGGCTGGAAGGGTTTTCAACCACCGCGCTGGCGATTGTCACCTCGGGCTATTTCATCGGCTTCCTGTCGGGGGCGCGCCTCACGCCGCTGCTGATCCGCAATGTCGGGCATGTGCGGGTCTTCGCGGCGCTGGGCAGTTTCATGTCCGCCGCGCTGATTGCCTTTCCGCTGCTGGTCGATCCGATTGCCTGGACGCTCTTGCGCATTCTGATCGGGTTCTGCATGTCGGGCATCTATGTCGCGGCGGAAAGCTGGCTGAACAATGCCTCCACCAACGAGACGCGTGGCAAGGTGCTTTCGGCCTATATGCTGATGCAGACGCTGGGGCTGATCGGGGCGCAGGCGCTTCTGAGCATGGGCGATGAGACAACATCAGTGCTGTTCATCATAGCCTCGATCCTCGTCTCACTGGCCTTTGCGCCGATCCTGCTGGCCGCGACTCCTGTGCCGGCGGTCGAGATCACGCGGGCGCTCTCGCTGCGCGACTTGTCGAGGCGCGCGCCGCTCTCGACGGTCGGAATCTTCCTGCTGGGCAGCATCTATGCCACGCAATCGGGGATGGGCGCGGTCTTTGGCAGCCAGATCGGGATGAGCGCGGCACAGGTGGCGCTGCTGGTGGCGGCGTTCTTCACCGGTGCGCTGGTGCTTCAGACCCCGATCGGCTGGCTGTCCGACCGGGTGGACCGGCGCGCGCTGATCTGCGGCGCGGCGCTGGCCGGAGCGGTCTTCTGCCTTGGCGGATGGGTGTTTCAGGGCGGCGAGATCCCGCTCCTGGCCTTCGCCCTGCTGGCGGGCGGCATGACAACACCGCTTTACGCGCTGTTTCTCGCCTATGCCAATGACTGGTTGGCACCGGATGAGATGGCCGCTGCCTCGGGCGGGCTGGTCTTTACCTTCGGGCTGGGGGCGATTCTGGGCCCGCTGGCGACAGGGGCCGCGATGGAGCAGTTCGGGGCCTATACCTTCTGGCTGATGATGAGCGGAACCTTTGTGCTGATCGCAGGCTATGCAATGTGGCGGATGACCCGGCGCGCCGCGATGCCGAGTGATGAGACCGAAAGCTATGTCAATGTTCTTCCTTCGGCCTCGGCGATTGCCGTGCAGGCCGCCGTGGAATGGTCGGCTGAACAGGCCGAGAGCGAACGCGAGGGCTAGAGCGCCTGCGCGAGGCGCGGCTGTCATGCCTGTGTCATGTGACACACCTAAACCTGCGACTGCGACATGTGGTGCGTTCGAAACACTTGCCAGATGGTTTTCGCAATATATAGTCCTTTCCAACGGATGCTGTGGCGCAGCATCGGACCGGCCCGCAGGGGCGTGAGAGCCAATCGCCCCAATGGGCTGCCAGATCGGAGGCGGCACCAGATGGATGGTGAGTTCAGAACCGAATTCGTGCGCGACCCTGTCGGCCTGCGCCAGTTTCCCGCCCTTGTGCTGAACGCGGATTACCGCCCGCTGTCCTACTATCCGCTCTCGCTCTGGCCCTGGCAGGACGCGGTCAAGGCGGTGTTTCTGGACCGGGTGGATATCCTGGCCGAATACGATCATGTGGTGCGCAGCCAGCGGATGGAGATCCGGGTGCCCTCGGTGGTGGTGCTGCGCGAATATGTGCGCCCGCGCAAACGCGTTGCCTTCACCCGCTTCAACCTGTTCCTGCGCGATGAATTCTCCTGCCAGTATTGCGGTGCCAAGCACGATCTGACCTTCGACCATGTGCTGCCGCGCAAACTGGGGGGTGTGACAAGCTGGGAGAACGTGGTCGCCGCCTGCGCGCCCTGCAACCTCAGGAAAGGCTCCATGACATTGCTCGAGGCCGGGCTCAAGCTGCGCAAGACGCCCGCGCGCCCCGGAGCCGAGCAGTTGCGCAATCTCGGCCGCCGGTTCCCGCCCAATCACCTGCATGAAAGCTGGCTCGATTACCTGTATTGGGACAGTGAACTTGAAGCCTGAGTCCGGCCGGAGACTGGACAGCACGGGCGGCGCAGGGTAAAGACCGCTAGCGCTAACAGCAGCAAGTCCATACTCGGAGGCCCCTCATGGTCGCGCGCGTCAT
The DNA here is from genome assembly GCA_007116575.1 of Paracoccaceae bacterium. Lineage (GTDB taxonomy): Bacteria > Pseudomonadota > Alphaproteobacteria > Rhodobacterales > Rhodobacteraceae > Roseinatronobacter. Next base: position 21,224 of record SKIF01000125.1, on the reverse strand, counting down.
TCCGGTCGATTGTTTTGATCTGGTCATCTTCGGAGCCACGGGCGACCTGTCCCGCCGCAAGATCCTGCCCGGTCTCTACCGGCGCTGGAAGGAAGGTCAGATCCCCGAAGGCGCAGCGATCATCGGGGCTGCGCGCAGCGAGATGGACGCAGGCGAATTTCGCGAGATGGTGCGCGCCGCACTGGAGGAATTCCTCGACCCGCGCGAAATCGACCCGGCCATGGTGCAGAGTTTCCTCGCCATGCTCGATTACGTCGCCATCGATGCGCGCGGCGATGACGGCTGGCAGGCGCTGGCCGACAAGATGCGCGAGGGCATGGTGCGCGCCTTCTACCTGTCGGTTGCGCCGGCGCTCTTTGGCGATATCGCGGCGCGGCTGCACCAGCGCGGCATCGCAGACCGCGACTCGCGCATCGTGGTGGAAAAGCCCTTCGGCAAGGATCTGGCCTCGGCACGCGCGCTCAATGCCGCGCTCGACGCGCATTTCCACGAGGACCAGATCTACCGGATCGACCATTATCTGGGCAAGGAAACCGTCCAGAACCTGATGGCGGTGCGCTTTGCCAATATCCTGTTCGAGCCCCTGTGGAACGCGCAATTCGTCGATCACGTCCAGATCACTGTGGCCGAGACTGTCGGGGTCGAGGGGCGCGGCGAATATTATGACCATTCCGGCGCGATGCGCGACATGGTGCAGAATCACCTGATGCAGCTTCTGTGCCTGATCGCGATGGAACCGCCGCATTGCTTCGAGCCCGACGCCATGCGCGACGAGAAGCTGAAGGTGATCCGCGCGCTTGACCCGCTGCCTCCCGGTGATCTTGTGCGCGGGCAGTATCGCGGCAAGGAGGGCGATGACTACCTGCTCGAGGCAGGCAATCCTGACAGCCGCACCGAGAGTTTCATCGCGATGAAGCTGCAGATCTCGAACTGGCGCTGGAAAGGCACGCCCTTCTATCTGCGCACCGGCAAGCGGCTGAGATCGCGCGTCTCGGAAATCGCCGTCACCTTCAAGGAACCGCCGCATTCGATCTTTGGCGAATCGAACCAGTGGCGCGAGAATGTGCTGGTGATCCGCCTGCAGCCCGATGAAGGCATGGACCTGCGCGTGATGATCAAGGAGCCGGGTCCGGGGGGGATGCGGCTCAAGGATGTGGCGCTGGACATGAGCTTTGCAGAAGCGCTGGGAAATGATCTCGATATTCCAGACGCTTATGAACGGCTGATCATGGATGTGATCCGTGGCAACCAGACGTTGTTCATGCGCGGCGACGAGGTCGAGGCCGCCTGGGCCTGGGTCGATCCGGTGATCGAGGGATGGTTGGCGCGCGACGACCGGCCCGAACCCTATGATCCGGGCTCGACCGGGCCGGAAGGGGCGCTTATGCTGCTGCATAGGGACGGACGCCGCTGGCGGGAGATACGATAGTGGATCTGCATGAGTATCCTGATCGCGAGATGATGATGCTGCGCGTCGCGCAGCGCATCGCCTCGGAACTGGGCCAGAGCCTGCGCCGCGAGGAACGTGCCACGCTCTCGGTGCCCGGTGGCACGACACCGGGGCCGGTCTTCGACACGCTCTCGGGTGCGGATCTGGACTGGAGCCGGGTGGATGTGGTGCTCAATGACGAACGCTGGGTGGCCGAGGACAGCCCGCGCTCGAACACGCGGCTTGTGCGCGAACGGCTGCTGGTGGGGCGTGCTGCCGCCGCTACGCTGATCCCGATGCGCGCCGACACCGATACGCCCGAAGAGGCGCTGGAGGCGCTGGCCGAGGGGTTGCGCCCGCATTTGCCGATCTCGGTGCTGCTGCTGGGGATGGGCGCGGATATGCACACGGCCTCGCTCTTTCCCGGAGCCGACCTGCTGGACGAGGCATTGGCCAGCGACGCGCCCCCGATCATGGCGTTGCGCGCCGAGGCGGCGGGTGAGCCGCGCATCACGCTGACGGCCCCGGTGCTCAAGAGCGCAGTGAATGTGCATGTGCTGATCACGGGCGCAGACAAGCGCGATGCCATCGAGCGGGGCGCGCGGCTTGCGCCGCGCGAGGCGCCCATCGCGCTGGTGCTGGATCAGGCGATGGTGCACTGGGCCGAGTGAGGGGCTGTGGTGCCCGCGTTGCAGTGAGTGTTTTTTGCAAGAAAATGAGCAGGATGAGCGCATGAGCATCTGGAACGAGCTGGCAAGGCATCAGCGTGGCAGCGAGGGGCGGGCGATTCTGGAGCTTTTCTCCGATCCGGGCCGCGCCGGGGATTTCTCGGTCGCCTGTGGCGAAATGGTGCTTGATTATTCCAAGACCGCGATCGATGCAGAGGCCCGCGCACTCTTGGTGCGGCTGGCCGAGGGCGCGGGGCTGGACATGGCGCGCGCGGCGATGTTTTCGGGCGCGAAGATCAACGAGACCGAGGGGCGCGCGGTGCTGCATGTGGCGCAGCGGGCGGGCGATGCGGCGGTGATCGAGGTTGATGGCGCCGATGTAATGCCCGAGTTGCGGGCCGTGCGCGCGCGCGCTTGCGCCTTTGCCGAAGAGGTGCGCGCGGGCCGCTTCACGGGGCAGGGCGGTGCGATCACCGATGTGGTCAATATCGGCATTGGTGGGTCGGATCTGGGTCCGGCCATGGCGACGCTGGCACTTGCACCCTTCCATGACGGGCCGCGTCTGCATTATGTCTCGAATGTCGATGGCGCGCATGTGGCCGATGTGCTCAAGGGGCTCGATCCGGCAACGACACTGGTGATCGTGGCGTCCAAGACCTTCACCACCATCGAGACCATGACCAATGCCGCCACGGTCCGCGACTGGATGGCGCAAGGCGGTGTTGCCGATCCGGCAGCGCAATTCGCCGCAGTCTCCACAGCGATGGAGAAGACGGCGGCGTTCGGCATTGCGCCCGAGCGGGTCTTCGGCTTTGCCGACTGGGTCGGCGGGCGGTATTCGATGTGGGGGCCGATCGGGCTGGGGCTGATGATCGCCGTGGGGGCGTCGCGGTTCGAGGAGTTCCTCGCAGGCGGGCGCGCGATGGATGCGCATTTCTGTGAGGCGGCCCTTGATCAGAACATGCCGGTGATCCTTGCGCTGGTCGGGATCTGGCACAACCAGATCTGCGGTCATGCCACCCGCGCCGTGCTGCCCTATGATCAGCGGCTCGCGCGCTTGCCCGCCTATCTGCAGCAACTGGAGATGGAGAGCAACGGCAAGCGCGTGGCCATGGACGGGTCGGATCTGGAGCGCCATTCCGGACCGGTTGTCTGGGGCGAGCCGGGCACCAATGGACAGCACGCCTTCTATCAGTTGATCCATCAGGGCACTCGCGTCGTGCCTTGCGAATTCCTGCTGGCGGCCAAAGGTCACGAGCCGCATCTGGCGCATCAGCACCGGCTGCTGGCCGCCAACTGCCTGGCGCAGTCCGAGGCGCTTTTGCGCGGGCGCTCGCTGGAGGAGGCGCGCGCGCTGATGGCGGCCAGGGGGCTGGACGGGGATGAGCTGGAGCGGCAGGCGCGGCATCGGGTGTTCCCGGGCAACCGGCCCTCTACGACGCTCGTCTACCCGCAACTGACCCCTTTCACCCTGGGCCAGATCATTGCGCTATACGAGCACCGTGTGTTTGTCGAAGGGGTGATCCTCGGGATCAATTCCTTCGATCAATGGGGGGTGGAGCTGGGCAAGGAACTGGCCACGGCGCTGGGGCCGTTGCTGGAGGGCGGGGATGCCAGCGCCAAGGATGGCTCGACCAGGGCGCTGATCGGGTATCTGCGCGCGCATCAGGGTTGAGGCGCGCGCAGGCGACTGCGTCAGTAACGCAGGATGGTCTCGAACACAGTGAGCCGGTCTTCGGCCGGGGCGAAGAAGTCATCCACGCCCATCGAGATCGTGGCGCTGGTGCGATCCTCCGAGATAGTGCCGGTCGAGCTTTCGATCTCGCTGCCCTTGACGGTGAAGCTGACCGACATGCCGGCCATCATCTGCTGCATGAAGGCCATCATCTGCGGGTCTTCCTGCATTTCGTCGAGATCTTCGGTCATATCGCCAAGTGGCAGGCTAACCCGCACGCGCCCGTCGCCAAGCGCGACGATCTCGCCCTCCATCTCCATGCCGGAGCCGTCCGCATCTTCGGCCTGCATGATTTCGTCGAAGCTCCCGGTGACGTCGAATGTGCAGGTAGCATGCGCATCGGTCAAGGTCAGTGTGCCGCCATCCTCCTCGGGGCAGAAGGAATCGTCACCGTCTGACATCTCGTATATCTGGCGCTGCATCTGCATGGTGCCGGTCATGCGCGCCTCATCCTCGCCGAGGATCTCAAGCGCCATGTCCACCTCGATACAGGCGCTCAGCGCGAGGGCGGCGGGCAGGGTGAAGAGAAGTGTTCGCATCGGGGCCTCCGGGTTAGGGTTGCGCCCGTAGCAGACCAGAAAAACCGCGCCCGCGCCACCCCTATTGGCCCGAACAATGCGCGCCCTCGGGTGCGGCCCCCGAGCCAGGCGCGAAGGCTGGGGGGGTGGTGTAGAGGTCCGGGGCAGATCGAGTGCGAGGGTCGCACCGACAAGGGCGAGGGCAAGAAAGCCGGTCAGCGGGCGCGAGGAGTTGACGCGCAGCAGCATCGGGCGCAGCAGCAGACCCGGCGTCGGGCCCGCAAAGGCCGCGACCCGCCCTCCGCGTAGGTCATGCAGCAAACGCGAACGATTGTGCGCGGACGCATCGACCGGCAGAAAGCCCCGCATAGCCGCCTTCCGCCACGGCAGTTTGTCGGGTTCGGGGCGCTTTCGTCGGGCGACGACCCCGCGAGCCGTTCGCGATCACCTGGGTTCAAGGGATCGAAACGCCCTTTTACGCAAGGTTTTCGAGACCTTTGCGCCGCTCCGGTCGGGTTGCGCTTGGTCGCGGCTCAGTTCCAGCAGGAAATCAGCACGGTCAGATCCGGCGCGATCCGTGTCAGCGTTGCCGCCGGGACCACCACATCCTCGCGCAGCGTGCCGCCCGGGACATCCGCATCCTGCAGAAAGCCGAGGATCGCGCTTGCATCGACCGCATATTGCACATCCGCGGGCAGTTGCCGCGCGCCATCCTCTGGCTGGCCCGACAGTAGCCCGATCACGGCCCCGTTGGACCCGAAGACCGGCCCGCCCAGATCGCCCGGCCGCACCTCGGCACTCAGCCGCAACACGCCATCCTCGCCCTGCAGGCCCTGCCGATCCTCGACCCGGCCAAAGGTCAGCACCGGGCGCGACATCACATCCTCGAAGGAGAAGCCCGAAATGGTGATCTCGGTCCCGACCGGGGGCGGCCCATCGTTGAACTGGGCGAAGGCCAGCGGCACAAGGGGCGTCTCGGGCTGCAGCACTGCCAGACCAAGCGCGTCATCGCGCGCGACCACGCGGGCATTATACGCCTCGTCGATCGTCACCCGCCCGCATTGCGCCACGGCCGCCGCCGAGGTCAGCACAGTGCCGGTCGCATCGACATAGAAACCCGAGCGCGAGAAATCCGGCCGCCGGACGGTCAGCCCGGACATCAGGTCGCGCGGCGCCACGGTGCTGGCCTGGCCCGCGCTTTCGGGCAATGTGCCGGGCAGGAAGGCGAGGCTTGATTCCATCATCGGCAGCACACGGGCCATCTGCTCGTCGCGTTCCGGGGTCCAGATCAGGGTGAAGCCCTTGATCTCGCCATTGCGGTGCTGCGCGACCGTATGCGAGCGCAGTTCGTCATTCTGACCCGTCAGCACAAAGGAGTTCTGTTGCCGCTGGCGTTCGCCCTCGAGCGGCACGATTTCAAGCGTTTGCATGATTTCGTACAGGCCGAACAGCGTGGCCTGCGTGCCCGACTGACTGATCAGCAACACCTGCACGCCACTGTCATCGCGTTCACTGTAATGCGCGAAGGGTGTCTCGTGGCGGTCAAATTCGACCATCGCCATCGGCAGGTCGATGCTGATGCCGGCATCCTCGTCGCGGATCGTCTCCATGCCCAGAGCGGCAAGCTCGGCCTCGTATTCGGCCAGCAACTGGGCGCGCTGGCGGGTGGTCAGGACGCCGGTTGCCTCATGGCCACGATCTTCTTGCCAGGCGGACATGGACCGGCGCGTGCCGGGGCCGAAGGCCGCATCGATTGCCATGGTGTAGAAACCGAACCATTGCAGCGCAGTCTGCAATTCGGCGCGGGCATCACGGTCGAGCAGCCGCTCGGAGGCCTGCGCTTCGCGCAGGGTCTCTTCGGGTTCCGGCTCTGGCTCTGGTTCGGGCTCCGGCTCCGGCTCCGGCTCGGGCGCGGCGGCAAGCTCCATTTCGGCCTCCGCCTCGGCATCCTCGTCAGCCTCTGGCGCGGCTTCGGGCGCGGCGTCCGGCAGCACGGCGCTCCCCGGCGGGAAAATCTGTTCCAGATAATCCGCGCCGGCGCTGACAAAGGCATCAAGCGGGATTGCGCCCTCGGAGCGCAACTGGCGACGGACGGCGAACGCGTCAGTCTCGCTCTCATAGGGGCCAAGGCTCAGCGCATACCAGTCGCTTGGCAGACGAAACCCGGACACCCCGCCAAGCTGGTCATCAATCAGGTTGGCGCGCTCCAGCGCGGTGTCGAGATCCCGGTGCGCCTCGACTTGCAACCAGCGCCGCTCCTGCGCGTCAACACCTTGCGCGGAAAACAGCGCTCCGACCGAAACTGATGCCGCGAGCAGTGTCGCGCGGCGAAAGATGCATGTCATGTCCCGAAGCCCTCTTCTGAAAAAACTGTCAGCACCAGTTCAGCCGCTGGCACAGGCGGGTTTGCCCGTTGACCCTTGGCGGAGCCTTGCCTATTGAGACGCAGCATTAAAATAATACGCGCGCATGACAAGAGGCCGCAATGCCCGAAAGCCCCGAAATCCATTCACAAAAGCCCCAGTGCTTTCAGGATATCCTGCTCAGGCTGCAGGAATACTGGGCCGGGCAGGGCTGCGCGGTGCTGCAACCCTATGACATGGAGGTGGGCGCAGGCACGTTTCACCCGGCAACGACGCTGCGCGCGCTGGGCACCAAAGCCTGGGCGGCGGCCTATGTCCAGCCCTCGCGCCGCCCCACGGACGGGCGCTATGGCGAGAACCCCAACCGCTTGCAGCATTACTACCAGTATCAGGTGATCATCAAACCTTCGCCGCCCGATCTGCAGGAGCTTTACCTCGGTTCGCTGCGCGCCATCGGCATTGACGATACGCTGCACGATATCCGTTTTGTCGAGGATGACTGGGAAAGCCCCACTCTGGGTGCCTGGGGCTTGGGCTGGGAAGTGTGGTGCGACGGGATGGAAGTGTCGCAATTCACCTATTTCCAGCAGGTTGGCGGGCATGACTGCCACCCTGTCTCGGGCGAGTTGACCTATGGGCTGGAACGGCTCGCGATGTATGTGCTGGGGGTTGCGCATGTCATGGACATGCCCTTCAACCGCCCGGATGCGCGCATCCCGCTCAGCTATGGCGATGTGTTCCGCCAGACCGAACAGGAGTATTCGCGCCACAATTTCCACGGGGCCGATACCGAGAAACTCTTCGAGGATTTCCGCAAGGCCGAGGCCGAATGCGCGCGCCTGCTGGGCATGGAACCTGCCGACCCTGCCCTTGGCGGGCGCACGAATATCATGGCCCACCCGGCCTATGACCAGTGCATCAAGGCCAGCCACATCTTCAACCTGCTCGAGGCGCGGGGGGTCATTTCAGTGACCGAGCGGCAAGCCTATATCGGCCGCGTCCGTGCGCTGGCCAAACTCTGCGCCGATGCCTTTGTGCAAACCGAAGCGGGCGGGGCTGCGGCCTGATGGGGCGGAGTATCTTGACGAATCGTAGAAAAAATCGCACATGTGTAGTGCGGTTGGGAGGGTTGCCGGTGCGACCCGCCGAGGCTTGGTCCTCGCCTGGCCGCCTTTTATTTTTGGGGCGGCATCATGTATCTTCTGTATCTTGATGACGCAGGCTCGGTTACTTCGAGCAGAGAGGATCACTTCATTCTCTCCGGAATTTGCCTCTTCGAACGGCAAATTCATTTCCTTAACTCTGAACTCGACAAGCTTGCAGCCCAAATCTACCCGGAAAACCCAAGGGCGCTTGAGTTTCATGGAAGTCACATGCTGCCCGGAAAGGGCTTCTGGCGTTCCCTCCCGAAGGAAGAAAGGCGCAAGTGGTTACGCAATGCCCTTGCGACTGCAAGACGATTGCGTGGGACGTGGGCTTTATTCGGGGTTGTTGTGGAAAAGGCGGCAGTATCACCAGAAGATCCAATTGAATACGCGTTCGAGCAACTCTGCAGTCGCTTTGATCGGTTCCTCAAGCGCTTGTATCGGCAGGGAAATAAGCAGCGGGGGCTGATGATCCTTGACAAGTCGACGCGAGAAACGCGACTCCAATCGATGGCTGTGGAGTTCAAGGATGTGGGACATCGTTGGGGTGTTATGCACAGCATTGCTGATGTGCCGATGTTTGTTGACTCTGCTGCCACGCGCTGCATTCAGTTTGCAGATCTTTTGTCCTATGCGCTCTGGCGGAAGTTCGAACGTGGTGACGACGAGTTCTTCAACGTCGTTGACGATGCTTTCGATCAGGAGGGAGGTATCGTCCATGGTTTGCTTCACCGCAAGGCTGCTGACAGTTATTGCGATTGTCCCTATTGCGTGACGCGCGGAGCGAGGTTGCTTTGATGGGGCGTTTTCTTGTCATCCTGTTACTGGGCGCGACCGTGCTCGCAGGTGTGGGCGCGTGGTATCTGCAGGTCTACGCCTTCTATGATCGCCTGCCCGCGCAGGACAGTGTTCTGCTCACGCCGATGGGCGCAGCCTCGGCGCAGCCTTTCCCGGTGCGCGCATTTGAAGGCATCGACTCGGAGAGCTCGCCCATCCGCTATCGCGCCTGTTTCGAGATCGACGTGGACCCCGCGCAACTCACCCCCTATACGGGCGCAACCCCGCTGGTCGCGCCGGGCTGGTTCGACTGTTTCGACGCCGGTGCACTGACCGCCGCGCTGGACGAGGGGCGCGCGCAGGCGGTGATGGGCGTGTCGCATCTGGTCTATGGCATCGACCGCGTGGTCGTGTTGATGGACGGGCGTGGCTATGCCTGGCAGCAGATCAACCCCTGCGGCACGGCCCATTTCGACGGTGATCCGGTCCCCCCCGGCTGCCCGCCACCCCCCGAAAACTGAGGCTTGCATGGCTGACCTTCTGATCGAGTTGTTCTCTGAAGAAATCCCCGCGCGGATGCAGGCCGGGGCGTGCGAGGCGCTGAAAAAACGCATGACCGACGGGCTGGTCGAGGCCGGGCTCACCTATGCCAGCGCGCAAGCCTTCGCCACGCCCCGTCGGCTGGCGCTGGCCGTGGAGGCCCTCTCGGATCACTCGCCCACCACGCGTGAGGAACGGCGCGGGCCGAAACTCGGCGCGCCGGAAAAGGCGGTGGAGGGGTTTTTGCGCTCGACCGGGCTGGCGCTTGAAGATCTGGAGGTTCGCGACGACAAGAAGGGCCAGGTCTATATGGCCGTGCTCACCCATGCGGGGCGGCCCGCGGCTGACATCGTGGCCGAGGTGCTGGAGGATGTGATCCGCCATTTCCCCTGGCCCAAGTCGATGCGCTGGGGCGCAGGGTCCTTGCGCTGGGTGCGGCCCCTGCATTCGATCCTGTGCATCCTCTCGGATGAGAGCGGCGCGCAGGTGGTGCCGCTGGAGGTGGACGGGATTGTTTCAGGCGATGTGACGCGCGGGCACCGATTCATGGCGCCGGAGCCGTTTTCTGTAGCAAATTACGAGGATTACGCGGCGAAGTTGAAGCGCGCGCATGTCATTCTCGACCCCGAGGAACGCGCCCAACATATCTGGAATGACGCGCGCCAGATGGCCTTTGCGCAAGGTCTGGATCTGGTCGAGGACAAGGGGTTGCTTGCGGAAGTGGCGGGGCTGGTGGAATGGCCGGTGGTGCTGCTGGGGCGGATTGATGACGCCTTTCTGGGCCTGCCGCCCGAGGTGTTGCAGACCTCGATGAAAGAGCATCAGAAGTTCTTTTCCCTGCGGGACCCGGAATCAGGCCAGATCACCGGCTTTGTCACTGTGGCGAACCGCGAGACGCGCGACAATGGCGCGACCATCCTTGCCGGTAACCAGAAGGTTCTGGCGGCGCGGCTGTCGGATGCAAAATTCTTCTGGGACAATGACTTGCGGGTGGTTTCTCATGTTGGGCTCGAGGGCATGGGGGCAGGGCTTGCCGATGTGACCTTCCATAACAAACTGGGTTCGCAGGCCGACCGAGTGGAGCGGATCGCGGCTTTGGCCCGCGAGATCGCGCCGCTGGTGGGGGCGGAGCCTGCGCTGGCGGAGCAGGCGGCGCGGGTGGTCAAGGCCGATCTGCGCTCGGAAATGGTGGGCGAGTTTCCCGAATTGCAGGGGCTGATGGGCAGCTACTACGCACGGGCGGCGGGCCTGCCCGACGACGTGGCGCGCGCCTGTGTGGAGCATTACCAACCCCTCGGCCCCTCCGACGCCGTGCCCTCCGCCCCCGTCTCGGTCGCCGTGGCGCTGGCCGACAAGATCGACACGCTGACCGGGTTCTGGGCGATTGACGAGAAGCCGACCGGGTCGAAAGACCCGTTTGCGCTGCGGCGGGCGGCGCTGGGGGTTATTCGGTTGGTGTTGGGGAATGGGGAAAGCATAAAGCTAGAGGATGTGCTTTTCTCAAGCGATAATACAATTACGTTACAGCTTGAAGAAAATGCAACTATCGGATCACCGGTATCATTACGCAAGGCCTATGCCAGTGCGTTTGGCATTCCTGATCATGAACTGCGCTCTATAGAGAACGAGCAAGTGACAAAACGAATGCACGCTGCAGGTTTTTCTCGAGTGCAAGATTGGCTATTGAGTTTAATACAAGAAGGATTGGAAAACCCCGACAATGAAGTTAGGCGCAGTTTGCGACGAGTTGCTGACCTCCTCGCCTTCTTCCACGACCGCCTCAAGGTCCACCTGCGCGATCAGGGCATCCGCCATGACGTGATCGACGCCTGCCTTGCCATGCCCGGCAATGATGACCTCACCCTGCTGGTCAAACGCGCCGAGGCGTTGAGCACTTTCCTGAAAACCGAGGACGGGGAAAACCTGCTGCAAGGCTTCAAGCGCGCCAACAACATCCTGACCCAGGCCGAGGCTAAGGATGGGGTCGAATACTCCTTCGGCCCCGACCCCAAACTGGCCGAGACGCCTGAGGAAACCGCCCTGTTCACCGCCCTCGACGCCGCCGAAGCCACCATCGCCCCGGCCATGGCCAAGGAAGATTTCGCGCAGGCCATGGCCGCGATGGCGGCCCTGCGTGCGCCCATCGATGCCTTCTTTGACGCGGTGCAGATCAATACTGACAACCAGATCCTGCGCCGCAACCGGCTGAACCTGTTGCACCGCATCCGCGCGACCTGCCTGCAAGTGGCCGATCTGACGCGGGTGGAGGGCTGAGCGGGCAGGGGCTTTTCGGCGCTTGAGTTTGCACCCCAAACGCCTATGCTGCAGTGCAGCCAGAAAGCACCGCACATGCCGAAATACCTGACCCTGACCGATTACGCCCAGATCACCGGCTCGGCGCCGATCAAGCGCCAGAGCCATGGCTGGCGCGCGAAATGCCTGCAACGGCTGGTGCGGCTGGACATGCCGGTGCCGCAGACCATCGCGCTGTCTTTCGCGGTGGTGCGCGAGATCGCGACGGGGGCACAGATGAACCTGCGCCATCTGCTCAGCCATTTCCCGCAGGGTCAGCTTCTGTCGGTGCGCCCCTCGGCCGAGCATCCGCAATGGGGCGGGCCGGCGGCGATTCTGAACATCGGCATGAATGACGAAAAGCACGCGGAAATCTCCGCCCTGCACGGCGAGCCGGTCGCGACCGAGATCTATCTGCGCTTCGTACAGGCCTATGCCGCCCATGTCGCCCATCTCGACCCCGACATGTTCGACGCGCCCGAGCCCTGCCTGCCCGCGCTGCAGGCCGCGCTGCGTGATTACGAGGCCGAGATGGAAGAGCCCTTCCCGCAATCGCCCGCGCAGCAACTGGCGGATGTGCTGCGCTCGATGGCGCGCGCCTGGGAGGGGACGTCGGCACGACTGCTCAGGCAGGCCAAGGGCGCGCCGGTCGATGCCGGGCTGGGGCTGGTGGTGCAGGCCATGGCGGGCGGGTTCGGCGCGGGCGAGAGCGGGGCCGGGCTGATCCGCTTCATCAATGCCGAGACCGGCGCGCCGCAGGTGACGGGGCGGTTCCGCTCGCGCAGCCAGCAGGGGCAGGACGCGCTGAAGACCGGCCCCGATCTGCTGTATCTGACGCGTGACAAGCGCGGCCCTTCGCTGGAGGAACGCTGCCCCGAAGCCTTCGCGGATCTGCTGCGCCACGGCCAGTTTGCCCGCGAACGTCTGCGCGAGGAGATGGAGATCGAGTTCACACTGGAGGATGGCAAGCTCTGGGTGCTCGATGCAGTGACGGTCCAACGCTCGTCGCGGGCCTCGGTGCGGGTGGCGGTGGATCTGGCCAATGACGGGATCATCGAGCGTGACGAGGCCTTGATGCGGATCGCACCCAAGGCGCTGAGCGAGCTGCTGCACCGGCAGGTGGACCCGCGCGCGCGGGCGGATACCTTCGTGCGCGGCATTGCGGCCAGCCCCGGCGCGGCGATTGGCCGGGTGGTGTTTTCCTCGACCGCCGCGCAGGCCTGCCATGCCCGCGACGAGCCCTGCATCCTTGTGCGGCGTGAGACCACGCCCGAGGATATCCGCGGCATGCATGCCGCGCAGGGCGTGCTGACCGAGCGCGGCGGCATGACCAGCCATGCCGCCGTGATCGGGCGGGGGCTTGGCGTTCCCTGCGTGGTCGGGGCGTCGCGCATGGCCATTGACGACCGGCACAAGACGGTGCGCGTGGGCACGATCATGCTGTCGGAGGGCGACATGATCACGGTCGATGGCACCAATGGCGTGGTGCTGATGGGCGCGGTCGCGCTGCAGGAGCCGGCGCTGGACGACCGCTTTGCCATGCTGCTCGACTGGGCCGATGCGCGCCGCGATATCGACATCCGCGCCAATGCCGACACGCCCGCCGATGCGCGCATCGCGCGCGAGTTTCGCGCGCAGGGGATCGGGCTGTGCCGCACCGAGCACATGTTCTTCGAGGATGACCGGCTCACGCTCATGCGCGAGATGATCTTTGCCGATGCGCCCGAGGACCGCTCGGACGCGCTGGAGCGGCTGTTGCCGATGCAGCGCGCCGATTTCATCGAATTGTTCGAGATCATGCAGGGCCAGCCGGTCTGTATCCGCCTGTTTGATCCGCCGCTGCACGAATTCCTGCCCCATTCCAAGGAGGGGCTGCGCTTTCTGGCCGATGCGCTGGGCAAGCCCCTTTCCGAGATCACGCGCCGCGCCGATGCGCTGTCCGAGTTCAACCCGATGCTGGGGATGCGCGGGGTGCGGCTGGGGGTCACGATCCCCGAGATCTACGAGATGCAGGCGCGCGCGATCTTCGAGGCCAGTATCGAGGCCTCGCGCCGCGCCGATCCGGTCGTGCCCGAGATCATGATCCCGCTGGTCTCGGCCATGCGCGAGGTGGAGCTGATCAAATCGCGCATCGATGCGGTGGCGGCGACCGTGCGCTCGCGCATGGGGGCGGATTTCGATTACCGGCTGGGCGTCATGGTCGAGACCCCGCGCGCGGCGCTGCGCGCGGGCGATATCGCGCTGCATTCGGCCTTCCTGTCCTTCGGCACAAATGACCTGACTCAGATGACCTATGGTCTGTCGCGCGACGATGCGGGGCGGTTCATGTCGGATTATGTGCAGCAGGGGGTCTTTCCCGAAGACCCGTTCCACACGCTCGATCTTGACGGGGTGGGCGAATTGCTGCGGCTGGGGGGCGAGCGGGGCCGCGCGGCGCGCCGTGACCTGACCCTCTCGATCTGCGGCGAGCATGGCGGCAACCCGGATTCGATTCGTTATTGCCGCGAACTGGGCTTCGATTACGTCTCCTGCTCGCCCTTCCGCGTGCCCGTGGCGCGGCTGGCAGCGGCGCAACTGGTGATTGAAGAGGCCGGTTGAGCGATATAATCGGCGGATTCCTGCACATATGAAGGTTCCGGGCCTGCCTGCGCCATAGGCAGACTGCAGCTTTTCTGGACCTTTTGAGCAATTTCCTGTATGACAATATCGTTTTTGGGATTGCTGCGACATAAGGGACAGGGTGCCAGGGGGACGGCACCGGACAATGCTATGACGAAAGTGACCGAGACACTGGCGGAAACGCCCAGTGCGCAGGGAAACCATTATCCGGCCCGATCCGTCTGGCGCGCGTTGCCGCGGTTTTCCGTGCGCGGTGGCTTGGCCATGCGCAGGCGCATGACCTTTTCGGCCATTTCCGCGATGGCGGTTCTGATCGCTCTGCCCAGCGTCGGCTCGCGCGTCGAGGACGCGACGCTGGACCCCTACATGCGCGCGCGGCTGGTGATGGCCTCGGTGCAGCACTCCAACCCCGTCGAGCGCAACCATGTGATGACCCGGACGCCAGAGATCACACCCGTCCGTGTGGCCAGCCTGGGGCATGAGCAAGCTGTCGCGCTGCGCAGCATTGCCGCAAAGATCCCCGCGCCCAGCGTGCTGCCCGAGGGCAGGCAGCATGTCTCGGGTCCGCAGGAAGTCGTGCTCCGGGCCAAACCGCGCCCCGAACCCATCGCCGCGACAGTGACCCCGCGTGTCTCGACCAGTGGCAGTGTGGTCGCGCCGGTTGTGCTAGGCTCGCCACTCGCCCCGCTGGCCTCGGCCCGCCCGCAGGCGCGCCCGGCCGCGCTGCTGCGGCGCACGGTACAATATTCGCGCAGCTGGCTGCGCAGCGTACCCCGGCGCGAGTTGAGCGAGCAGGAGGCCTGCCTCGCCACTGCCATCTATCACGAGGCGCGCGGCGAAGGGGTCAAGGGTCAGTTCGCCGTGGCCGAGGTGATTCTGAACCGTGTTGCCTCGCGCCAGTTCCCGAACACGATTTGCGGCGTGGTCTATCAGGGCGTGCGCGAAGGGCGCAGGGGCGGGTGCCAGTTCAGTTTCGCCTGCGATGGCCGCTCCGAGGCCATGCCCAACCGTGCGGCGGCCAATCTTGCCCGTGGCATCGCGCAGGTCATGACTGACGGGGGCCACAGCCGCCTGACCCATGGTGCGCTCTATTTCCACACCACTGCCGTCAACCCGTCCTGGGCAAACCGCTTCACCCAGACCGGGCAGATCGGCGCGCATCTGTTTTACCGCGGGTGAAACTGACACGAATGTCGTAATCGGCGGCGCGCGTGGCGGCATTGGCCTTCCGTCTGACGGGCAAGCGGCCTAGACAGGCGACAGGATACAACAGAAAGCCCCCGCATGAGTTCCGATATCCGTCTGGCCTTCGCCCATCCCGAGGCGCGCGCCGAAGCGTCTGCCCCGACCGATCCGCGAGACCGGATTTCTCTGCGTGATCATGTGGTTGCGGTCGAGATCGGTGCCTTTCAGGCCGAGCGCGGCCACACCCAGCGCGTGCGCTTCAATGTCGTGGTCGAGGTGCGGCCCCATACTGGGCCGCTCGAGGATGACGTGGACCGGATTCTCTCATATGACCGGATCACCGAGGCAATTGCTGATGAACTGGCCGCCGAGCGGCTGAACCTCTTGGAGACGCTGGCCGAGCGGGTCGCCGAACGCATCCTGAAGGAGCCGCAGGCGATGCGGGTCTTCGTGCGGGTCGAGAAGCTCGACCGCGGCCCCGGCGCGCTGGGGGTCGAGATCGTGCGCAGCCGCGCGGCCCAGCCCCTGCGCGCGCTTGATGCCGAAGGCGAAGAGGCCGATCTGCACCCGCTGGTCGTCTATCTTGACAATGCCATGATCGATGCGCCCGACCTGCCCGCGCGGCTTGACGCAATCGAGGCAGAGGGGCTGCCGGTGATCCTGTGCGTCGGCATGCCGCCGGGGGCAGTGGTCGAGACCGGCCACCCTGCCGTGCAGCGCCGGATCGACTTGCTGGCGATTGAGCAGAACGCCTGGCGGCTGGCGGCGCGCGACCCGCGCTGTCTGGTGGTCTCCAGCCGCACCGAGATCGATTTCGCGATGCGGCGCGGGCAGATGATTGTCTGGGCCCCGTCGAAGCTGGTGCTCGATTCGACGGACGGTCCGAACGGACCAGTGCGCGAGTCAGTGGCGCTGGCGCTGTGGCTGGCCGAACATGTCGCTGCCGCGCGCCTCGCGCTGCCCGAAGATGCGCGTGTACCCCCCGGCAGCCGTGTCGCGCTGTCGGTGCTGGAGGGCTGAGGCGGTCGCGGCCCCCGTCCGCCCCGCACGGTACGTGCCCCACCCAACCACCCTTGCACGCCCCGATGGGGCGGAGCGGGCAGGCATGATACGGGGATTTCACGCTTGCACTCGCAACCTGGCTGCGGTTTAGGCATCGCATGATGTATCGCTCGCCAGTCATCTGCCCTGCTGCGCTGGCCCGCCCGGAGATGCCCTCCCTGCGCGGGCAGAGCGCCCTGCGCATCGCCGGGATCGTCGAACAGCCGCGCGATGGCGCACCGCGCATGCGTGCGTTCGACCCGGTGCGCGATGCGGTTCTGGCCGAGGCTCCTGCGCCCCTGTGCGGGCTGGCCCTGTCGCGCCCCCGGCTCATGGGCATCCTGAATGTCACCCCCGACAGTTTCTCGGATGGGGGCCGGTTCCACGACCCGGAGGCGGCGCTGGCGCAAGCGCGCGCGATTGTGTCCGAGGGGGCAGAGATCCTCGATATCGGGGGGGAGTCCACCCGCCCCGGCGCGCGGGAGGTGCCGGTTGCCGAGGAAATTTCGCGGACAGCACCGCTGATCGCGGCGCTGCGCGCCGAGGGGCTGGCAGTGGCCATCTCGATCGACACGCGCAAGGCGGCCGTGGCCGAGGCGGCGCTGGCTGCCGGCGCCGATCTCGTGAACGACGTTTCAGCGCTGACATGGGATCGTGATCTGGCCGGGCTGGTCGCCGAGGCGGGGGTTCCGCTCTGTCTCATGCATGCGCAGGGCACGCCCCAGACCATGCAGATCGACCCGCAATACAACGATGTGCGTTTCGATGTATGTGATTGGCTGGTCGCGGCGCGGGACCGCGCGCTGGCCGCGGGCATCGCCCCGGAACGCATCATCCTCGACCCCGGCATCGGCTTTGGCAAGACGCTTGAGCATAATCTTGCGCTTCTCAATGCCCTGGCGTTCCTGCACGAGACAGGCTGTGCTATCCTGCTGGGAGCATCGCGCAAGCGGTTCATCGGCACGCTCAGCGGGGTCGATGTGGCAGGCGAGCGTCTGGCGGGGTCGCTGGCCGTGGCATTGCACGCCGCCGGGCAGGGGGCGCAGATCTTGCGGGTGCATGACGTGGGGCAGACAAGGCAGGCACTGGCGCTGTGGCAGGCGCTGGCAGAGAAACACGAGGGCGAGCCGGCATGACACGCAAGCTTTTCGGGACAGATGGCGTGCGCGGCACGGCCAATACCCACCCGATGACCGCCGAGATGGCGCTGCGGCTGGGGGCAGCGGCGGGGCGGCACTTCCGGCGCGACGGCACGCATGGGCACCGCGTCGTGATCGGCAAGGATACGCGGCTCTCGGGCTACATGTTCGAGACTGCACTGACATCCGGGCTGACCTCGACTGGCATGAATGTGCTGCTGCTGGGCCCGGTGCCGACTCCGGCGGTGGGGTTCCTGACCCGCTCGATGCGTGCCGATCTGGGCATCATGATTTCGGCCAGCCACAATGTGCATCAGGATAACGGGATCAAGTTTTTCGGCCCGGACGGGTTCAAGCTGTCCGATGCCGACGAGGCGGCAATCGAGGCGATAGTCGCAGGCGAGATCACACCGGCACAGCCCGCCAATATCGGGCGCACAAAGCGCATCGATGATGCCGGCGGACGCTATGTCGAATACGCCAAGACCACGCTCCGGCGCGGCACGGATCTGGGCGGGATGAAGATCGTGCTTGATTGTGCCAACGGGGCGGCGCATCGCGTGGCACCGCAGCTTCTGTGGGAGTTGGGCGCAGAGGTGATCCCCATCGGCGTGACGCCGAATGGCACCAATATCAATCTCGACTGCGGCTCGACCCATCCGCGCGCCTGCGCGGCCAAGGTGCTGGAGACCGGCGCCGATCTGGGCATTACGCTTGATGGCGATGCCGATCGGGTTATCCTGATCGACGAGCGCGGTCAGATCGCCGATGGCGACCAGATCATGGCGCTGTTTGCCCGCCGCTGGGGCGAGGCGCAGATCCTGCGCGAGGGCGTGCTGGTCGCGACGGTCATGTCAAATCTCGGGCTCGAGCAGTATCTTGAGGGCCGAGGACTGCGGCTGGAGCGCACTGCCGTAGGTGACCGCTATGTGGTCGAGCGGATGCGTCAGGGCGGCTGGAATCTGGGCGGCGAGCAGTCGGGACATATCGTGATGACCGACTATGCCACCACTGGCGATGGGCTGATCGCGGCGTTGCAATTCCTGGCCGCGATGATCGACACGGGCCGTCCGGCCTCGATGTTGGCGCGCAGTTTTGACCCGGTGCCGCAGGTTCTGCGCAACCTGCGCTACGCGCCGGGGGTGGATCTGCTGTCAAAGGTCGAGGTGCAGAAGGCCATCGAGGATGCCAAGGGGCGGCTGGCAGGGCGCGGACGGCTCTTGATTCGCAAATCGGGCACCGAGCCTTTGGTCCGGGTCATGGCCGAATGCGACGATGAAGGGCTGATGACCGAGATCGTGGACGGGATCATCGCCGAGATGGAATCGGTGGCCTGAGAGTGTCGGGGCCGCGCGCTTGTGCGTGCGCAATGGCCCGATTTATGGCCAAACCCACTGAGATCGCTGAACGCCGATGCGCGACGGCCTTTGGTCTCGTTCCCGGGCAGTGCAGGTCTTCCAGATGCCACAGGACTGCCCGAGTGTACTAGCTCAGCCCCAGTCGCGACAGATGGTCATCGACCAGCGCGCGGATAGCGGCGCTTACGGGCCGCGCGCGGGCATAGAGCGGGCTTTCGCGGTCATTCTGGACGGCTGCCCAACCCGTTGTCGTCTCGAAGAACTGCGCGACGCCTGTCTCGCCGAACTCGCGCAGGAACCCTGCCACCACCACATCGAGATAGCTCAGCCGGATGGGATGCGCGTCGGTCGGAAGCGACGAGACACTTTCGCAGATGGCATAGACCTGTGCGCTCAGCGGGCGGGCGCTGTGCAATTCGTGCTCGGTCAGGGCATGGCGTGCATATCCGGCCTCGCGCGCATCGAGCGCGGCCCAGTCCGCGCCCGGAACGCGCGCGACCAGCCCCTCGATGGCGGTGTGTGGGTCGCGCACGACACTCAGGAAGGTCCGCCGGAAGCGCTGCGAGGTGCGCCATTCCCGCCGCCAGCCGCGAATCATCGCAGGCTCGGCATCCGGGTAGTCATGCGTCTCGCGATCGACGAGACTGCCATAGCCAAAGAAAAACGGATCACTCATGCCGGTTTTCTGCCTGTATTGTCGGGTTTGCGCAAGCCGTCCTTGCAGGGCTTGCCGCCCCCGTCCTGATCGGCTAGCAAAAGACGCACGGATACGGGAGACACTGACCGCGCGTCAGGGCCGAAGGAGCAACCGCCCCGGTAAACTCTCAGGCAAAAGGACCGTCTTCGTGAACAGACTCTGGAGAGAGGCGCCGAGGCGTCCGCCGAAGGGATAGCGATCTCAGGCGCAAGGGACAGAGGGGGCATGGCAGGCGCGGGCCGACCTCGCGCGGACATGACCAATGACGGGGCGCAGACATGACCGATGACAGCCTGAACCGCACACCGCTTCATGCACTCCATCTGGAGCTTGGCGCGAAACTGGTCCCTTTCGCGGGCTACGCGATGCCGGTGCAATTCCCGATGGGCGTGATGAAAGAGCATCTGCACAGCCGCGCGCAGGCGGGGCTGTTTGATGTCAGCCATATGGGGCAGGTGATCCTGCGCCCGCGTGGCGACATGGCAGATCTGGTCGCCGGGCTCGAGCGGCTGATGCCGGTGGCAGTGGCGGGGCTGGCCGAGGGACGGCAGCGCTACGGGATGTTCACCAATGATGCGGGCGGGATCCTTGATGATCTGATGTTCGCCAATCGCGGCGACCATATCCTGATGGTGGTCAATGCGGCGCGCAAATCCGAGGATATCGCGCATCTGGCGGTGCATCTGGGAGATGTGGCCGAGGTGCTGCCCGTCACCGACCGCGCGCTTCTGGCGCTGCAGGGGCCTGCCGCCGAGGCGGCTTTGGCGCGGATCGTGCCCGAGGTGGCGGAGATGCGCTTCATGGACGTGATCACTGCCGCGTCGGATTTCGGCGAGTTGTGGATCTCGCGCTCGGGCTACACTGGCGAGGACGGGTTCGAGGTCTCGGTGCCCGCGGGCCACGCCGAGGGCTTCGCCCGCGCGCTGCTGGCAATGGATGAGGTCGCGCCCATCGGGCTGGGGGCGCGCGACAGCTTGCGGCTCGAGGCGGGGCTGTGTCTTTATGGCCATGATATTGACGAGGGCATCACGCCGGTCATGGCGGGGTTGAACTGGGCGATTCAAAAGGCCCGCCGGGCCGGGGGGGCGCGCGAGGGCGGCTTTGCCGGGGCCGATACCATCCTGCGCGAACTGGCCGAGGGGCCGCCCGCGCGCCGCGTGGGCCTGCGCCCCGAAGGCCGCGCGCCGATGCGCGAGGGCACAGTGATCTGGGACTCGTCCGAGGGCGGGCGCGAGATCGGGCGCGTCACCTCGGGCGGCTTTGGCCCGTCGGTCGAGGCACCCGTAGCGATGGGCTATGTGCCCGCCGATCAGGCCGCACCCGGCACCCGGCTTTGGGGAGAGTTGCGCGGCAAGCGCCTGCCCGTTACCGTCTGCGACATGCCGTTTCACCCGACCAACTACAAGCGCTGAGGAGTATGCGCGATGAAATACACTGAAGAACATGAATGGCTGCGCGTCGATGGCGATGTCGTGGTCGTCGGCATCACTGAGCACGCGGCCGAGCAGCTTGGCGATGTCGTCTTTGTCGAACTGCCCGAGATCGAGGCGATGGTCGCCAAGGGCGACGAGATCTGCGTGATCGAATCGGTCAAGGCGGCCTCTGACATTCTGGCCCCTGTGGATGGCGAGATTGTCGAAGTGAACGAGGCGCTGTCTGATACGCCGGGGCTGGTGAACGAGGACCCGCAGGGCGATGCGTGGTTCTTCAAGATGAAG